>CAYTRS010000016.1:0-7456 GCA_964440305.1 uncultured Bdellovibrionales bacterium | reverse complement strand
CTCCATAAAAATAAAGGATTCAAGATTAAAGCATTCTTAAATCTTGCATCACAAATCATAAACCGCCAGAGTTATTTTTTCCCTAAGCTCTTCAGCGCAATCTTGACCCTTTCCTCTACGCTTTGAATTTCTTTCGGAACGCTTTTCACCGCGTCGCGGGCTTCCGAAATCGAATAACCCATTGCAATCAGCGCTTCAACCACTTCATTGTCAGAAGTAACTTTTTCTTTATCCGAATCGGGAAGTTCGGCAACTTTGTTCCGAAGCTCCAGGATTATCCTTTCCGCTGTCTTTTTTCCAATTCCCGAAACGCGAGTCAGGATGCTGGAATCCTCGTTCAAAATCGCGGTGCGGATGGTTTTCGGATCGGCAATTGTTAGAATTCCAATTGCCGCCTTAGGACCGACTCCGGAAATAGAAATCAAAAGCTCAAACATTTCCAGCTCTTCTAAGGACAAAAAGCCATAGAGAGCTAGAATATCTTCCCGAACATAAGTATGAATATAAAATTCCGTATTTTCCTTTCCAGCTGATTTTCCCAGATTGTACGGAGTGGAAAAAATCTTATATCCGATGTCATTCACATCAATAACCACGTATGAGTCTTTGATAAAATCTATTTTTCCTTTTATTTTCGCAATCATAATTAAAAACAATTAATCAAAGTCGCTTTCTTTGCATTCTTTTTCCGGAGGTTCTCCAAAAACATATTTCTTGTCGTCCTTTTCATCTTCCAGCCATTCCCGAATACCCTTCTCCCAGTTTTTGAACTGCGGATCGCTTTCCGGACTACTAGGCTTTTCTCCCCGCGGATCGTCTTTTTTCACATACCACAAAATTGTATGGGCATTTAGGAAATCTCTTTCTTTTTCTTTCTTACTCGGGCAATTGTCATTTGCCAGGCAATATTCATCATCATCAATTTTGCACACTTTCACATCTTTTTCTATGTCCAACTTACCATCCAAAATGTCTTTTTTGGTTTCTTCCTCCTTGTATTCCGGAAATTTTTCAAAGGAATAATTCCCCAGAACATTGTCCAAAAAATTCCTCCAGATCGGAGCCGCCACATTTACTCCGTCCGCACCTGCCTTCATTGGTGAGTTATTGTTGTTTCCCGCCCAGACTCCCACAACCAGAGAAGGCGTGTATCCTACTGTCCAGCCGTCACGGAATTCATTGGTAGTTCCGGTTTTGACGGCGACTTGACGGGAATCAAAGCGCAACGGACTATTGGATCCGAAAACCGGAGCGCGGTAATCGTTGGTAGAAAGAATATGATCAACCATTGCCACATATTTTTCCTCTACCACTCTTTGACCGCTATTTGGAATAAATTCTTCCAGAATTTCGCCTTTTCCATTCACTATTTTAAGAATAGCTGTTTTTTCCTTTTTAATTCCTCCGTTTGCCAATGTTCCAAATGCGCTCGCATGGTCAAGAAGCTTAACTTCTCCCCCTCCCAAAACCAGCGATAATCCCAATCTCTCCGGCTGGTTAAGAGTGGTGATTCCCATACTTTTCGCCATCTGAATAGCATCCTTTACTCCCGCCAAATACAAAACCTTGACTGCCGGAATGTTGAGCGACATTCCCAAGGCTTCCTTGAATTTCAAGGGCCCCCGGAATTTTCCGTCGTAGTTCTTAGGCTTATAATCCTTTCCGGTGTCAGTTGAAAAATTCGTTTCCGTGTCAAAAATAATGGTTTCCGGGGTATAGCCTTTGGAAAAAGCAGTGAGATAGACATAGGGCTTGAAAGACGATCCCGGCTGGCGGTCGCGGATTGCCACATTTACCTGCCCGTCAATCGCTTTGTCAAAATAATCCTTGGATCCCACCATGGAAAGAATTTGCCCTGTTTTGGGATCAAGCGCTACCAGTGCGGCATTGGAAGCTCCCCAAGAATTTAAGTTTCTCTCCGCTTCCTCACGCACCGCTTTTTCCGCTATCTCCTGCTTTTCCCAATCCAAGGTGGTATAGACCTTGAGTCCTTCCTGCTCCACAACTTGCTGTCCGTATTTCGTTTCCAGATACTCTTTCACATACATCACAAAATGGGGAGCAGAAATTTTCTCTCGGTAAGGATTAATTTTACTCATAACATCGGAACTGACTGCCTCTTTCGCCTGTTCTTCGCTAATATAACCCAGCTCGGCCAATCTGTTTATTGCCGTTTCCTGCCTGGCTTTGAGAGCTTCCAAACGGGAACCATATGGAGAATAATAGGTCGGGGCCTTGGGAAGAGAAGCAAGAAGCGCTGCTTCGTCCAATCCCAGTTCTCTTGCCGGCTTTCCGAAAAAGGTCTGGGCTGCCGCTTCAATGCCATAGGCATTTGAGCCGTAGGGAATCTCATTGAGATACATTCCTAAAATTTCTTCTTTGGAAAATTTCTGCTCTATCTCAACAGACAATATCACTTCTTTTATTTTGCGAGTAAAAGTGCGTTCTGAGGTAAGCACTGAGTTTTTGATGAATTGCTGGGTAATTGTTGATCCGCCCTGCGCAACTTCTTTTTTCAGAACATCTTTCAGTGCAGCGCGCACTATGGAAGAAAACTTTATTCCGTGGTGGGAATAAAAATCCTGGTCCTCTAGCACAATGGTGGAATATTTCACCGTGTCGGGAATCTGATCAAGCGAAATCATTGTCCGCTTTTCTTCTCCGTGGACTTCGTAGAGCAGGTGTTCTCCCGTACGGTCGTATATTTTCGTAGATTCCACGATTGTCCGGCGGTTTATTTTTCCCGGGGTAGGCAAGTCTTTCGCAAAATATAAAAACACTCCGATTACCGCTAGCAAGCCGGCTATTGCCAGATAAAAAAACCAAAGCAGGGCGGTTTTCTTCCAATTCCTGCCTCCCTTGCCTTTTAATGATTTAGATATGAAAATCGGGATCATAAGAAATGGCTATTTTATATTTAAAGAGGGAAATAGGGCTTTAAGAATTTTGCTGGAAAAATCAATTCCCTTGCCTTCCACAAGCGGCTTTTCGTGCATATTATAAAAAGGGTTTGGATTAACTTCCAAGATAACATATTCGCTATTTTTGTCAGTTATATCTTTGGTCATAAAATCAATTCCCCCATAGGTTAATCCGAGAGCATCTATTGATTTTTCGCATATTTTTTTAAAATGAGCGTTCATTTCTTTTGTGCACTCTACGCATCTTCCTCCATCAGACATATTTAGGTTATTTCTTAATTTAAACACGAAGCTTTTAGGAATAACTGAATTAAATGTTAATTCATTTTTTTTAAGTATATTTTTAACAATTTGGTCTATTTTTATTTCAAATCCTTTCATTCTTGTTTTGTTAAATTTTTCTATTAACTCCTTAATCGTTGATTGTCCATCACCAATTACGCTTGCTGGTATTTTCTTCACACATGAAATGATCTTTTTATTAAAGACCAGTACTCTGAATTCGTCACCAATAAACATTTCTTCTACTAAAAATTTATGGGATTTCTGAAAGCTTTTACTTTTTTCAAGAGCATTAACAGCTTCTCTGATTTCTTTTTTGGAACATATATTCCAAGTAACACCCCTAGCTAAAGAACCGTCCAGGGGTTTTATGATAAGAGGATAGGAAAGATTATTTTTTTTAATCAATGCCACCGCCTCTCTAAAGGAAGTAGCAACAATTCCTTTGGGAGTTTTTATGCCCGTTTCTTTAAGAATCATCTTGGTTAGATTCTTGTTTATTGTCATATCACCCATTCTTTTTTCCAAGGGAATTGTTCCCTTTCTTAAAAATATAGTTTTTCCTTTAAATTCAAGTTTTATCAAAGGGTGTTCGAATGTAAGAAAGTTTACTTTTATTCCCAGCTCAACTGCTTTTTTAATAAGAGATTTTATTCCTCCATGTTTAAGCTCTTTTATTTCTTGTTTTTGATTCATATATTTTTTATTATTCTTTCGCACTAATTTGTTCCTTGAATATTTTTATAAGATCTCCGTACATTTCCATTATGTAAGGTTTTTCTTGAGGAGTAAAATAAAGACCTGGCATTGAATTAAGTTCAACTATCCATGGCCTTTTATTCTCATCAAACATAAAATCAATTGAATAAATCCTGGGATTGAATGTTTCAAGAACTTTGTTGGCACATCGAATAATAGGTTGTAAGGAGGGCGGTATTTTATCTTTCGGCACAATAGAAAGATGTCCTCCCTGAGAAAGATTAGCCAAATAATTTCCCTTTTCTGGCTCTCGTATATATGAATAACTAAGCTTGTCATTTATAAAAACCAGCCTTAGATCGTGTATATTATCACTTACTCCGGGAACTCCCGAGGTTGAATCAATAAATTCCTGAACCAGATAATCATCGCCAAAAATTATTTTTTCCTGAGCTTCTTCTTTATTAATAATTTGAACATTTTTTCCCCCGCTTTCAGAGATAGGCTTAATTACAAATTTCTGTGATCTTATTTTGGGAAGAATATTTTTCAACTTTTTCTGGTTATTTACAATCCAACTCTTCTTACTCCATTTATGAAAAATTAAACTTGTTATTAACTTGTCATCCATTATTCTAGTGAAGCGTAAATTATTTACAAATCTGTAATTTTTTGAAATTAATTCCTTCTTATAATACGCTTCCATCGAAGACTTTGTTTTATCATAAATCAAGTCGGGTTTAATATTATTTACCCTTTTCCATCCATCAATCTCATTAAACGTCCATGCATATTTAAAAATATTTTTTTCATAATCATACCAATCATAAGACGCCCTAAACATTTCAATATCATTTTTTCTGCATAATGAATAAAAAAATTCATATGAATTTTGATATTGTTTGTTTCCAAATGGTTCTTCCTTGTTCCAATTGCTTTTTCCAAATAATATTAGAACTTTTTTCATTAATTTATCTTTTATTGATATCGATTAAGAATTTTCCTAAATTTCTCTTTCCGATTATCATTTGATATTTCAAATCAGAGCGTTCAATTATGGAAACTTTTGCAGGAATCCCAATGTTATTCATAATAATATCTATTTTTACCATAGGACGATAGGTTGTTCCGTGAGACGAATGGATGATAGCAGTATCAAGAAGATTTGGGATTGTTTTCAAGAGCTTGCTTTTCAATTCAGAATCAATTTTCTTCGCCTCTTCGTAAGAAAGGATGACTGGCAAATTTTGCTTTTGAAATTCAACCACAGTTTTTTCAAAACCCAATTCTTTTGCCAATTCAGTATCAATTGAAGAAAATCCGGCTCCCGTATCAATTTTTGCCTCTACTTCAATTTCTTTTTCATTTTTTCCAATCAGTTTTACCTTTTCTACTGTTCCGATAATTTTTCTTCCGGAAATATCTTCCAATTCTTCTTCAATTTCCCCCCCAAAAAGATCCATTCCGACACGCACGCCTCTTTCCTCAGTTTTTATTTTTAAATCCCTGATCCTTTCAAGTCGCCCTTTGAGTCCGTCAAGGTTGGCAATTTGAATGGAAAGCCCCGGACGGGCGTTAAGTTCCAAAAAAACCGGACCCATTTCATTATCTATAGCAACATCCGCTCCGAGATATCCCAATCCGGAAATTTCCTGCGCCTTGACCGCAAGATGCAGGATATCGTTCCAATAGGGAATCTTAATTCCGGAAAGAAGCATTCTGGTTCCGGGAACATATTCAATTATTTTATACTTTCCCAGCACTGAAGTAGTAGTCACTCCTGTGGCAAGGTCTATTCCGACACCGATCGCCCCTTGCTGAAGATTCGCCTTTCCTCCGGATTCCTTAGTAGGAAGACGCAGCATCGCCATTACCGGAACTTTATTGTAAACAATTACTCTGATATCGGGAATGCCTTTATACGCATAGGGCTTAAAAAGCTTGAGGAGTTTAAGCCTTTCTTCAAAAAAGGCGGTATCTGGAAGATTGGCCAAGGAAAATGATCCGTCTAAAATATTTCTTATCTGGCTTTTGAGATCTTCTATGGAAATGATTGATCCGTCCGCTTTAATCCAGGCATCATTCCTGTCTTTCTTTTTCCCATACACAACAACTATCCCTTCCCCTCCAAAACCGCGATTGGGTTTTAAAGCGAAGCTGCTAGGCAAAATATTCCAGTCAAAGCTTTCCAGCTCTTCAAGGTTTGAAATTTTCGCAATTAAATTAGGAACAGGAATTCCTCCTTTTTTCAAAGCCCTTTTGCTGTCTATTTTATTGTCGGCCAGCTTTTTAGATCTCTTCAAATTGCAAGGGTTTATATAGCAAAGATTTCGGCTGTTCATCCCCAAGATTTTCCTGCTTTTTCCAAAAAATGAAAACATAGCGTGTTTTTAAATTTGAACTCTAAAATTAGGATTTTTTTATAATTTCCCTAAACCGCAGATATTCCACCAGTCTTAAGCCTGACCATTTTCCTAGAAAAATGTTAATAGGAAGAGTTAGTAATATTATCCACGGATAAGCCACCATTAAATTCCTTAGAAATTCCCAGTGAAGAATAAAATATCCTCCAACAGCAATAATAAGGGTTTCTAGTGCCAAGTAGCTGGCGTTGCGGCTTCCCTTTTCAATTTGAGTAGCAATAAACTTTTCGACGATGGTTATCATCATAAGCAAAGGAAAGATAGAAACAGCCGCCAGTCCTGTTCTTTGAAAATATCCCCCTGAAACTAAAATAAAAAGGATTGCCAGAGTTACAATCGTTAGTGTTATGGCCAGACGGGGAAGATAAAGTATTCTTAACTTTTTCAGCAGAAAACGCGTTGCCATTCCAACCAAGATAATACTTACAAAAAGAGTTACTCCGTATTTCAATCCCGTAGCAAAAAAAGCAAAAATAATTATAGAGGGCGTATATATTCCAAAAGCTTTTATTCCGATGAATTGCCTCAAAAAAGCGATGATTGTGGCGATAATGGGAAACATCAAAAGAAGGATGACCGTTTCGAGCGGAACTCCCTGATTTAAAAAATAACTAATTGTTGGGCTTATGTTTTGCATAGTGAAAGTGAAAAGCTGAAAGCGAAAAGCGAAAAGATAAGAAATAAATTAATATTTATTTGTAAGTCCCTCCTTGGGACACCTTAGTTTTACACTTTATACTTTGCGCTTTGAATTAATTTTATTTTCCTACTATTTAAATGGCAAATTGCTATTGCAATCGCATCGGCCGTGTCATCAGGCTTGGGCATTGATTTCAGTTTTAATATTTTTTTCACCATTATTTGAACTTGCCTTTTTTCCGCCCTTCCGTAACCAGTTAGGGCCTGCTTTACCTGAAGCGGAGTATATTCGGATATTTTAACCCCCAATTTCTCCAAGGTCAAGAGAATTGCGCCCCTAGACTGGCTTACTTTCACCGCTGTTTTGACGTTTTTGAAAAAGAAAAGGCTTTCAACCGCGCTTTCTTGGGGACGGTATTTTTTGATAATTTGTTGAATATCGTCCGCCACTTCTTTAAGACGATGAGCTGTGGTATTTTTCGGATAAGTGCT
>CAYTRS010000015.1:0-15367 GCA_964440305.1 uncultured Bdellovibrionales bacterium | reverse complement strand
TTCCGACCAGTTTTTTCACAATACCGACAGATTGATTTCCCTCAATTATCATTGCAATAACCGGACCGGAAGTCATGAAAGAAACTAATTGCTTAATAATATCCTTGCCATATTCTAGCGCACTTTTTTCAACTGCCATTCCAAGCCTTTTTCTTTCCTCCACTATAAATGACCCTTTCTTTTGAAACCATTCGTCGTCTTTATTATAATGTTCCCAGCACTGCTTTTCAGAGGCCAGTATCATTTTCAATGCCACGAATTTCAGCCCCGTTTTTTCTATCCTTGATATTATTTCTCCTATTAAAGTTCTTTGCACTCCATCCGGTTTGACGATAACCAGAGTCCGTTCTTTGCTTGGATGAGACATATTTTTAAATTCATTAAATTATAATCAACTCTTTTAAAAATTTTAGCAGATAAAAAATTTATAGGCAAATACAGGCAAGCTAATTTTCAATTTATAATTTACAATTTTCAATCAATTTTCAATTTATCAATTTTTAAATGTTTTAAATTTTAGGAATTTGGTCATTGGAAAT
This sequence comes from uncultured Bdellovibrionales bacterium, assembly GCA_964440305.1. GTDB lineage: Bacteria > Patescibacteriota > Minisyncoccia > Moranbacterales > JAKLHP01 > CAYTRS01. Next base: position 14,828 of record CAYTRS010000015.1, on the reverse strand, counting down.
TGTTTAGAAATTAGAAATTAAAAATTGTATACTATATCTCCCGTCTCGTCCGTCCGTATAATCTTCACGCCAAAACTATTTAATCTTTCCAAAACCTCTTGATTCGGATGTCCGTAGGAATTATTTTTTCCGACGGAAATTACCGCCTCTTTGGGCGTAGTTTTTTCCAAAAATTCCTTGCTGGTTGAATATTTTGACCCATGATGGGCGACTTTTAAAATATCCACATCAATATTTTCTCCATTTTGAACAATTTCCATTTCCTTTCCGCTCGGCAATTCACCGGTCAAAAGAAAACTGGTTCCATTCGCAATAATTTTTATCACAACGCTGTCTTCATTGGAATTTTCCGGCTCGCCATCGGAAGAATCCGAAAACGGATAGATAATTTCCGCATTCAAACTTTGGGAAAATTTAACATTAACCCCCTTTTCCGCTAAAATTTCATTTGATTTTTCTTCACCAATTTTCTTTTCCCAAACCTCATATGTTTGCGACTTGCTTCGCGTTTCTGTTTCAATTACGCTTTTTACGTTATATGCTTTCAAAACACTGACAAGTCCGCCGATGTGGTCCTGATCCGGATGGGTCGCTACCACGACTTCAATATTCCTGTCCCAAAAAGGAATATATTTTCCCAGTTTTTCCAAAATCAATTTTCCATCCCTTCCGCCGTCAACGAGCATCTGATTTTGCCCTTGGATCACAAGAATCGCGTCTCCCTGGCCAACATCCAAAAAAACAACTTTTAGGCTTTTATCGTTTTCGCAATAATAAATTATTCCCGCGAAAATCACAGCAAGGATCAGAAATGCCAGAATAATAATGTAGGTTATTTTTCTATTCGCCATAGCTTAAGATTCACTAAGATTGTACAGCTTTTTCTTAAGAAGAAAAACCGTCCCGAATAAAAAAGCGTACCAAATCAAAACTCCCAGCCAGGAGAAATTTTTAATTTCCATGCTTGCCCAGGAAAGTTCGGAGAGCCAGGAAATTACTTCCATTTCGTATTTCAGAGGAAGAAACGCAAGCCAGGCGGGAAGATAGGAGAAATACCCCAAGAATAATCCTCCTAGGGCAGACAAAAAAACCAGAAGCATCGTAAGCGGAATAATCGGCAATATTAAGATGTTTGCGAGAAGCGAAACTAGCGAGAGATTATGAAAATTATAAATCAAAATCGGCAGCACGAATATCTGGGCGCTTATGGTCAAAAAAATGATTTCGGTGATAAAAGAAAAGTGGTATTTTTTGAAAGACAATTTTTCCCAAAAAGGAGAAAGTTCAACAATTCCCAAAGTGGCAAGAAATGAGAGTTGAAATCCGATATCCCAGCGAAGAAGCATGGGATTCAAAAGAAGCATAATCGCTCCGGCAAAAAGAATCGCGTTCTCGCTGTTCGCCAGCCGTCCGTTTTTCATCGCCCAGATAAGCAGTCCTCCCATCACCGCCGCGCGCACTGCAGATGACGGAAATCCAATCATCAAGACAAACAGGAATATTCCAGACAGGGCAAAGTAGAAAGCGTGCTTGCGCCAAAGCCCCAGCCAAATTCCAGCCAGCATCAAATATTCCGCAATTATCGCGACATTGAATCCGGAAACTGCCGTGATATGGCTCATTCCGGTGCGGTTAAAATCTTCCTGCGCGCTTTTGGAAAGTCCGCTTTTCCCTCCAAAAAGAAGCCCGTTTCCCAAAGACGCCTGCGGTTCGGGAATAATTTCACTGATGGCATTTTCCATCCTGTTTTTTGTTTTCAAAACAGCTCCGTAAAATCCGCTTCCCCTGCTTTCGCCCGTGATTTTGAAATTTGCGCTTTGGCAAAGATAATAAATTCCGTCCTTTGCCAAATATGCTTGATAATCAAAATCTTCATTCCTGTTTTCCGGAATTTTTAATCTGCAGGAAAGCTGGAGCTCATCGCCATATTTCACTTCCCTGTTCGGATCTGCGCGAAGAAGGATTTTGAGGCCTTTCTCGTTTTTAACTATGATATTTTGATAGTTGCCCTTGTGCTCCGGCTCTTTGGCAACAATTGCAATTCCTGAAAAATTTTCGCCTAAGTCACCGACTCTTTCAATTTTTTTCAAATCTTTTTCCAAAATCCAAGCACCAAAAACAAAAAACAGCACCGCAAGAGATGCCGCTATTATTTTCTTGTTCCCGTAGAAAACAACAAGGGCCGAAATTGCGGCAATGATCAGCGGATAAGCTATAAAATAATACTTGGGGAAAAATGAACAAAAAAAGACGCCTCCAATAAAACTCAATGAGAACAGGCGAAATGCGTCAGATTTTCGCATATTAAAACTAAATAATAACATCGATTATCTTCCTCCTGGCCGTTTTCCCGGCAATGATTTCCACGGATGCTTTTTTCACTTTGAAAAATTCCGCCAGAGCTTCGCGCACGGCTTCGTTTGCTTTTCCTTTTTCCGGAGAAGCGGTGACTTTTATTTTATATTCCTGATCGGAAATTTTTTCCACCTCGCTCCTTGAACACCCGGGAATGACCTTGGCATAAACCCTCATAAATAAGGTGTTAAAATATTTCAAATTTATCCAATTTTCAATTTTTATTTGTAATTTTTATATTTGATTTTTGAATTTTACACTTTCATTCCCTTATCCCGAATTTTCCAAAATTTCCTTTTATTCTTTCTCCGATTTTATGGAGATTAAGGGACTTTCCTTTGGTTTTCTTCTTGAGATTTGAATCTAGAATTTTTATCTCCCGGTATTGTTGAAGATAATAGCTCTTGGCTCCCGAAATCCATTTTGCGATCTTCAAAAAATCTTCTTCCTTGTGGATTCCGGGAACCGCAGTAGTCCGAAATTCATAGGGAACTTTCCCTCCCATTATCATATTGACGCTTAGCTTTATCCTCTCAATATCCGCCAGTTCCCCGGTAGTTTTCCTGTACGCCTTCGGGTGGTTTTTGATGTCCATCGCAACAAAATCAACCAATTTTTCGGAAATTATTTTTCGAACAACATCCGGTCGGCTTCCGTTAGTGTCAAGTTTTACCAAATATCCCAGTTTTTTTATTTTTCCGATAAAATCCAAAAGATCGGGCTGGATGGTTGGCTCTCCTCCGGTAATGCAAACTCCTTCCAGTTTCCCCCGGCGAGTTTTTAAAAATTTAAAAAAATCTTTTTCCAAGCCACTATTAGCTGTTAACTGTGAACCATTAACTAGCTCCGGATTATGACAAAACGGGCAGCGAAAGGAGCATCCGACCGTAAAAACAGTCGTTGCGATTTTTCCGGGATAATCAATCAGGGTCAGTTTTTGGTAACCGCCAATAACCATAAAATCTGAATATCAAAACCCGAAACCCGAAACAATGCCAAAATCCAAATATTCAAATGTTTTAAAAATTTGAATTTATTTCGGATTTCGAAATTCGTGCTTAGGACTTTTTGTATTTATTATTTTTTCTTCACCGCAAATTCTTTTCTGTCTCCAAATTCCGCCTGTTTTCCCATGTTCCACTGCTGAACCGGCCGGATGTATCCAACCACGCGCGAATAAACTTCCGTAGGCTGGGAAATGACGCATTTTGGACAGGTAAAGTGCTCGCCCGGAAGATAGCCGTGAACCGGGCAGATGCTGAAAGTAGGAGTAAGGGTAAAGTATGGAAGCGAGTAGCTTTCGGCGATTTTTTTCACCAGCTTTTTGGTGGTTTCCGTATCGCAGATTCTTTCTCCCAGAAAGCCATGAAGAACAGTTCCTCCGGTATATTTTGTCTGCAACTTGTCCTGAAGTTCCAAGGCTTCAAAAATATCATCGGTGAAGTTTACCGGAAGTTGGGAAGAATTGGTGTAATACGGCTCGGCATTTTTTTCATTGACCGATCCATTATTGGCAAAAATCATATCCGGATATTTTTCTTTGTCAATGCGCGCCAGCCTATATGCAGTTCCTTCGGCAGGAGTGGCTTCCAGATTATAAAGATTGCCAGTTTCTTTTTGATAGCCGATAATCCGTTCCCGCATTTTCGCAAGTATTTCCTCCGCCAGCTTTTGCCCTTCTTTGGTGGCGATATTTTTCCCGATAAGATTCTGGAGGGCTTCATTCATTCCCACTAGTCCGATAGTTGAAAAGTGATTAGCCCAATACTGCCCCCGGCGCATTTTTATTCCATTAAGATAAAATTTGGTGTAGGGATAAAGTCCCTTTTCCGTAAGACCTTCTACCAGCTTTCTTTTTATTTCCAGGCTTTCTTTGGCAAGATCCATCAGGTGGTATAGGCTCTTGAAAAATCCTGCTTTTTTTGCCTTGATTCCAGAGCGATTTTTGGAAAGATATCCTATTCTGGGCATATTTATCGTTACCACTCCAATTGATCCCGTTTGCGGATTGGCTCCGAAAAGCCCGCCTCCGCGCTTATAAAGTTCTCTGTTATCCAAACGAAGTCTGCAACACATACTTCTGGCATCTTCCGGATCCATATCGGAATTTACGAAATTGGCAAAATATGGGATTCCATATTTGGCCGTCATCTCCCAAATGGGATTAAACTGCTTATTGTCCCAATCAAATTTCTTTCCAATGTTATAAGTAGGAATTGGGAAAGTGAACACTCTACCATTAGCATCACCCTCTATCATAACTTCCGCAAAGGCTCGATTTATCATATCCATCTCTTCTTGAAAGTCTTTATATTTTTCTTTTTGAGGAGCTCCTCCAATAATCACGGATTCATCCGCCAAGGTTGAGGGCGGAGTTATGTCCATTGTGATGTTTGAAAAAGGAGTTTGGAATCCGACGCGGGTGGAAACATTCATATTAAAAACAAAAGACTGGATATTCTGCTTCACCCCTTCATAATTCATATTGTCATGCCGCACAAAAGGAGCAAGAAGCGTGTCAAAATTGGAAAATGCCTGCGCTCCAGCCACCTCCCCCTGAAGCGTATAGATAAAATTGACAATCTGCCCCAAGGCGGATCCCAGATGTTTTGCCGGTTTGCAGGAAACTTTTCCGGAAACTCCCGTAAAGCCCCTCATCAAAAGATCCTGCAGGTCCCACCCGCAGCAATAAGCGGCAATAAGCTGAAGATCATGCATATGAAAATCTCCATTCTCGTGGGCTTCGCGGATTTCTTTCGGATAAACCCCGTTCATCCAATATTTGGAGCTTACGATTGAAGCGATATAGTTGTTGAGTCCCTGGAGCGAATAGGACATGTTGGCGTTTTCTTTCACTTTCCAGTCCATTTCCTGAATATATTTGTCAACCAGCTTGGAAGCATCATCGATCGCCTCCTGCGTTTCCCGGATTTTCCGGTGCTGTTCGCGGTAAAGGATATAGGCTTTTGCCGTTTCTTCAAAATCCAAAATCATCAAAACTCTTTCCACCAAATCTTGGATTTCTTCAATTTCCGGAATGTAGCCTTTTTTATAATTCTTATTGAGAAGCCTGGTTACTTTGTCGCTCACTTTGCGGGCGTCTTGGATTCCGCCTTCCCCTGTAGCCTCCAGGGCTTTGCAAACTGCCTTGGCTATTTTTCTCTCGTCAAACGGAACAACTTTCCCGCTTCTTTTTACCACCTTCTTAATGCTGTTTTTGAAAGATTTAACGTTTTTAGACTTTTCAGCCTTCCCCCCTTTTTTCTCCTTTTTTGTTTTCATATTTGTTTTCCTCCCCTAAAATTAATTAAGCTCGAAATTCTAATCTCGAAATTCGAAACAATAGTGGAATAAATAAATGTTTTAACTATTCGGATTTTATTATTTTGAATTTGTTTCGGATTTTGGATTTTGATATTCGGATTTCCGATTATTTAGTTATCTTTTCCGCTTCTTTTTTGAAGCTTTCCGCGCTTCCGAAAGATTTGTACACGCTGGCGAAACGCAAGTACGCCACATCGTCAATCTCTTTGAGTTTGGAAAGGACTATCTTTCCTATTTCCCTGCTGGTAACTTCGCAAACCTTGCCTGATTCCGTCTGGCATTGCCTGATCGCATTGCTGGATTGGATCTCATATTCAATATCTCCCAGCATTTTTTGGATTTTATCTTCGCTTACCGGCCTTTTTTCAAGAGATTTTCGAACTCCCGTTTCAACCTTTTTCCGATCATAATCTTCTTTTCGGCCGTCTTTTTTGACAACCGTCAGGCGCATAATTTCCACTTCTTCATAGGTGCTGAAGCGCGAATGGCATTTTTCGCATTCTCGCCTTCTCCTAATCGCCTTTCCGTCGTTGGTATCGCGCGAGTCAGTAACTCTAGTGTTGTTATGTCCGCAAAATGGACAGATCATTGTTTTGGCTTTTGCGCCATATTGAGCGCCTCCGCAATAATATGGCACATTAATAATTCATACTACACTTAAATGTAACTTTATACTACATATTGTATATAATAAGTTAATTATACTACAAGTCTTTACTTCGTCAAATATCCCATTTCAAGCCATTTTCGGGAAAGATAAAAAGTTATCCACAGGCAAAATTTCAACTAATAATATAGATATCTATCTGAATAATATTTTTATTTCAAGCGACCTTTATTTTGGGCTTGACAAATGGCTTAAAATGAGATAAAATGGCATAGACAGTAAATCAAGATAGCGGGGTAGAGCAGTCTGGCAGCTCGGCTGGCTCATAACCAGCAGGTCGTAGGTTCAAATCCTACCCCCGCAACCATTCGAAAATTAAAAAGTAAATGCCCATAAAAATGCACAAAAGTCCCGTACTCTTTCGGGATTTTTATGTTTCCGCTCTTGAAAATTGAGCAATATTGATATATCATTAGTTTTAGTTATATAATGCCAGGGTAGCTCAGTTGGTTAGAGCACGGGACTCATAAGCCCGGGGTCGAGAGTTCGAATCTCTCCCCTGGTACGAAATAATTGAAAATTTTCAATTCACAATTTTCAATTTTCAAACGATTTCTCAATTTATCAATGTTTAAAAATTTAAAATTGGAAATTACCAAGTTGGGGGCGTAGCTCAGCTGGTTAGAGCGACTGCCTGTCACGCAGTAGGTCGCCGGTTCGAGTCCGGTCGTCCCCGCAAAGCAAATAAAAAATACTCGTGGAAAATGTTTTTCCCGAGTATTTTTAAAAAAGTGCGTTAATCCTCTATTTCCTTTCTAGCTTTTGCTGCCATTTCAAAAGCTATTTTCTTTATTTTCCTCGCGTAATCTGAAAGCGGATGTTTTCCAAGCCTTTTTTCCATCAAAGCTGCACGTCCGCATATTACTTGTAAGTCATTGTTTATTTCCGCTTGCAAGCTTGACTTTGCTTCAAATTTTTTATCACTCATTTATTCCTCCTTGGGCTTTGAGTTTAATTTCTAAAAAAACTGATTTTAGATAATACCTTACTTTAAGCCATTTGTCAAGTAATTTTGTTAAAATAGCAAACTCCGCCTGATTTCCGCAAGTTTGCGAATCAAGTATGTAAGATAGAAATTTAACATTAAAAAGTATTATGCCACAAATGGTATATTACAAATAGAATAGAAATAGGGTTTATTATTTATAATTTCCCTACTTAATTAGGTATCTCAAATAGATAAACTCCGAAGTAATAAGACTTGAGCCTCAGTTTTTTTGAAGCAAAATCATAAACCCTTTTTACTTTTTCATGAAGAGTGCCATTTAAATTCTTTTCCATGGAAAGCATGTTGGTATTGATAATTAAATAGCGATATTTTAATTTCTGAAGTTGCGATAACATTATTTCGTCATTTTTTTCCTTATCAATGCAATTAAAAATGTCCAAATAGCTATCAAACATCATTCTATCGTTATTTGCAATAAAATAAGGAAATATTCCTGCGGTTACCCATACTTTTTCATTATAATTTTCATTAACAAGCTGGAGAATTTTTCTTATATTGGGAAAATAGGCTTCTTCTGAAGTTAATATTCCGCCGGTATATAAAATTGAATTATTTTCACCGAATTTATATAATCTTAACAACATATTCATTGCCATTGATAGGAATAAAATAAAAACAAAAAGCATTTTAAGCCATTTCGGTTTAAAATTATTTTTAAAAAATAATGAAATAAGAATTATGAGAAAAATAAATCCGCTGTATCCATACCATATGACAAACCGCCCCAATATTAGCCAGGAAATCCAATATACGGTTGCCATAACAATTATCAAAACAATTCTGCTATCCATAATCTCTTTAAAAAATATTGGTATTAAAATCAGAAGCGATAGAAAAATGAATCCTATCTCCGTGGAAATCATTGTGGCGCTTGTATTCATTGTAATGTCCCAAGGCAGGTACAAAAATTTTTTGATTCCATCTCTTTCTCCTAAAAATTTTTTTATATCCTCTTCAAGCCCCGTAAAATTACAGCTATTAACGCCAATAAAACTTAATTCTTTTGCCCTATTTATTGTTTCTTTATTTTCACTTGAAATAATTTCAAGTGGAGCATTTGGCAATGAAAATCCGTTACTTTGAGCGCTTAAAATCATCCACGGAACAACCGGGATAATAAAGAAAACCAGCGACAATATCAAAGTTTTTGCCTTAATTAAATTTATTTCCTTCCAATATTTCCACGATAAGACGAGACCGGCAAGAAAGGAAAAAAATAAAAAAATTGCGGTTAATTTTACGGTAAGGGCAAATCCAGCAAAAAACAAGCATAGAAAAAGATAGCTATGTTTATTCTTTTCCTTAATCCAAATAAAAAATGACCAGGTCGCCATAACTGACAAAAAAAACATCATGAGGTCCGGTTTCACTTCTATTCGGATAAAATGCCAAGTTATGGGAAGGGAGTACCAAATTCCAGCCATAATAACACCTGATTTTTTATCAAAAAAATATCTGCCTAGTCCGTATATTGCAAGCATTCCAAAAATTGACATAAGAACATTAACTCCTATGGGTAGGATTGCATTTTTTGAAAGAACCTGGCCAATTGTTGCAATTAATTCGAAGGCGAAGGGAAATCCCCCTGAAATAATTCTTCCGTTTTCCCCCATTAATCTAACTCTATTCAGATAATTATTGGCATCATCATAGCCGACTGGAACCGGACGAAGCGAATCAGTTAAATTTAGAATGAAAATAAAAAAAATTATTATCCAAATCAAAACAGAATAATCTTTTAAATTGATAGTTATCTCCTTTAACCTGAATATGTATTTAATAATTCCCTTCGCTGATCCTAGTTCAAGGGATAATACCAAAAAAGCAATAAGCAAAACTGTTATATGATTTATAAATCCAAATAGTCCGAGAATAAAAATAATTATCGTTAAAATGAAAAGTCCCAGAGTTAAAATGGAGAGTATTTCAAATAATCTGTCCTCCGTTTTTATTTTTATATTTAGTTTATTTTTTACTATTTTGCCAAGAAGAAATAGGATAAGTATTAATCCTATTATCCAGAAAATTTGAGATAGTAAAACAGCCAGGAAATGAATATTTGCACTTAGCAGGTTCTCAATGTCTATCAACCTGGTATTGGAATCAGGAGTAATTTGAAAAGCATGCATATTAAAAAATATCATGGACAGCAATATTGCTAAAAAAATAATTTCCAATCCATAAAAAGACAATTGGATTGTTTTCTGGCGTTTATAATAAAAGATGAACAAAAAAAGAGATAACGAAATAATTGCAACAACAATAAGTGGCAAGATTTTTTCTATTAGCGGCTGATTTTTAATTAAATTAAGAAATAGCCCTTCTTTTTTAAAACCGCCTGATTGCAATGTTGAAAAATGACTTTTAAACCACCAAAAAACTACAAAAAAAACCCAAAAAGCGGCTAAGAAAAACCTGCCCTTTTTAAATAAGAAGTTCATATGGATATTAAAGAAAGCTTAAGAAAACTTTATCTGCTTGCCAAAGTGTACGCAAACTGGCAAGCATAAAAATTTTCAAACCCAAAACTATACACAATCAGCTCCAGACCATGTTATTACTCCTGTTTCATTAAAAGTAGCACTACAAGTAATAACGCTAGTGGTTATTGTCGGTGAATTACTCATGCCGTTAGCGTCACAAGTTGGTGCTGTACCCCAACTTAAAGTTGCTGGTAATGCTGTATCTCCTGCATCCCATGTCCCGTCATCACAGTTAACAACCACTGAGGCATGTGCGCTGGAAACTTGTGCCTTAAATTCAGCCACTCTGGCTTTAATTCTGGCATTGCTTAAGCTTACTAATACCACCGATGCCAAAATACCGATAATCGCGATAACGATTAACAATTCGATTAATGTGAACCCCTTTTTTGTTTTTTTCATATTCCACCTCGCTTTCTAGCTTGCCCCGCAGTCCCGAGTATTCGAAATTTTACGGAGTTTTATGTTTATTTTTTTATCTATAAATCATCTATATATATAATATCACAAATTTTTTCCACTGCAAAGCATAAAATAAATAACTATTTTATTTTTTAATTAGATACGCAACTTCCAGTTGATAAGCTACAAGTAATAGTTTTACCTCCCTTGGTTGCTTTATACACATAATTATTACCAGCAAGACTTCCCGTGTTAGGATAAACATAAACCCAACCCTGATTGCCAATCACAGGCCATGTTTGAGTATATCCCTCTTTCTTTGCTCCAAATCCATCAACACAAAAAGTGGAAGTCCACCAAGAACCTAATGTTTTACAACACAAATAGCCTGCTGCATAATTTCCTAGAACTCCTCTATCAATAGAACACATTTGAATTACCGACATAGCGGAACGCAACTTGGAAAGCACTTCCCTCTCTTTTGCCCTTTCTTTTGCGTTATTTATTAAAACCAAGACCACGCCCGACAAAATTCCGATAATCGCAATGACAATCAACAATTCAATTAATGTAAAACCCCGCCTCTTTGACAGGCAAGTCTCACCTCTTTGGTGGACAAGTTTACCTTTTCGGAAAGTAAACCGTCCTATTAATAAATCATCTTTTTTGTTTTTATTTTTCATTTTTATCTTAAAACTTTGCTGTAATACTATAAATCGGCATCAGGATTGCGAAGACCATAATCGCGACGCCGATTCCCAAAATCACGATCATTACCGGTTCAATAAGTGAGGTGAGGTTTTTGGACATCCTGTCCACTTCCCCATTGTAGAACATCGCGGTTTTTTTGAGCACTTCGCTGGTTTTTCCCGATTCTTCGCCGATTTTCACCATCCTAGTCACCAAAGGAGGAACTTCTTCGCTTTTCGCAAAAACCGAACTGATGTTCCCTCCGATTTTCACCTCGTCTATCGCCTTCAAAATTATTTTCTGGTAAACGCTGTTGCCGATCACTTCGCTCGTCACCATCAGCGCCCGGATAATCGGAATTCCCCCGGCAATCAGGCTTCCGAAATTTTCCGCAAACCGCGCCATATATACATATTGGAGCAGGGTCCCGACAACCGGAATTTTGAGCTTCCATTCATCCCATTCCCTTTTTCCCGTTTCAGTGCGGATGATATAAATAAAATAGGAAATTGCAGCCGCCATTGCAAAAAGCACCGCCCACCACCATTTTTCCATAAATTTTCCGATCCAAATGAGAATTTCCGTATAAAAAGGCAGATCCGCCCCCACTTCTTCAATTATCGCGGTAAGTCTGGGAAGCACCCAGGTAACGACAATAAAGCCGATAATTGCGGCGACTCCAATCACGAATGCCGGATAGAAAAGCGCTCCTTTTATGCGGGAAGTAAGCTGATAATTCGCCTCGATGCTGTCGGCAATGAAATTGATGGATTTTTGGAGGTTTCCGGAAACCTCTCCGGCCTTAATCATATTGACAACCAGCGGAGAAAAAACCAGATTATGTTTAGCAAGGCTGTCCGAAAGCATCGTCCCGTCTTCCACGTCGCTGATTACTTCCTTGATGACCAGGCGGAAATAGGCATTGGAAGTTTGATCGCAGATTGAACTTAATGACTGCACCACCGGAACGCGCGCATCAATAAGGATTGCCAGCTGCCGGAAAAAAATCACCTGCTCTTTCTTGCTCACTCCTTCCCAAATTCTTTTAAGCTCGCGGAATTCCAGAGAATTTCCCTTTTTGTATTCCTTGATGGAAATCAAAACCATTCCTTCCTTTTGGATGGATTTCACCGCCGCGTTTGAATCATAGGCGTCAATAAAGCCCTCTTTTTGCGCGCCGTACTGGTCTTTAGCTTTGAATGCAAACTTCATAAAACGATACAATTTTTAATTTTAAGTTTTAAATTTTAAATAAAATCTAAATCACTTAATTTTAAAATGTTTGAAAATTTAAAATTGATTTAAAATTTGGAATTTAACATTTAAAATTTCCTACTATTTCTTCTTATTTATCATCATTTGCAGGTATTCGCGGTTTTTGCAGTATACAAAAGCGTCTTCGGCGGAAATCAATCCCTTTTTGACCAAATCCGCCAGCGACCGGTCAAGCGAAATCATACCTTCGGAAAAATTCGTTTCAATAATTGAATCTATTTGATAGGACTTGTTTTCCCGGATCAGGCTTTCTACAGCGTGGTTTTTGATCATAATTTCCACCGCCGGAAGCCTTCCCCCTCCAATTCTGGGAAGCAATCTTTGCGAAATTACTCCCAGAAGCACATTTGCCAGCTGTGCCCGAACCTGGTTTTGCTGGTGCGCCGGAAAAACATCCACAATACGATCAATCGTCTGCGGACAGTCATTGGTATGCAGCGTTGCCAGAATCAAATGCCCTGTTTCCGCCGCTGTGAGCGCCGTAGCAATCGTTTCCAAGTCCCGCAATTCTCCGATCAGCACCACATTGGCGTCTTCGCGGAAAACCGCTTTGAGGGCGGATTGGAAAGTTTTGGAATCCTGCCCAATTTCACGCTGGTTGATGATGCATTTATCTTGCTCATAAATATATTCTATGGGATCCTCAATGGTGATAATGTGCTTTTCCTGGTTATGATTTATATAATCTATAAGCGCCGCCAAGGTGGTTGATTTTCCGTGCCCTACCGGACCGGTCAAAAGCAAAAATCCCTGCGAATAATTGGCAAAGTCATAAAGCTCCGGAGGCATATTCAGCTCTTCCAGTGTCCTTGCCCGCGCCAGAATTAACCTCATATTCACACTGATATAGCCTCTTTGGAAAAACACATTCGTTCTGAACCGGGCTTTGTCTCCGAGGTTATAAGAAAAATCCACCTGGCCTTCCGCTAAGAGCTTTTTTTTCCTTTCTTCATTAAGAATCACTTCCGCCAAGGCTTTTGTGTCATCGCCCGAAAGAATTTCTTCCTGAGAAACCGGGCAAAGCCGGCCGTCAACTCTGATAGTCGGATATCTCCCAACCACCAAATGCAAATCCGACCCGTTTTGCTGGGCAACCATTTCCAGAAACCTTTTCATTTTTTGCTCGTTTTGGATAAGTTCCATTTTGTTTTTATATAATACGATTAAGTTATAAAGTTCATCAGGTTCATAAAGTTATAAGGTTAAAGATTCCAAAACTTTACAAACTTTATAACTTTAAGAACTTTATAAACTATATTATATTGTTATTATTATACCAGATTATTTAAGGACAACAAAATATTGTACACAACGAAAGCGTAAAGCGTAAAATTTAAGGAATAAATTTATTTATATTTGTAAATCCGCCTCGGATACCTAAACTTTGCACTTTTCATTTTTAATTTTAAACTTTTTTATTAGATTTCCTCCGCATTTTCCTCTTCTGCCGTAATGCTTCCGTCCGTCACCCTTTCCACTTCCGAAAGCGTCGTGGTTCCCACGAGAACTTTCAAAATTCCATCCTGTTTCATTCTGATCATTCCCTGGTTTTTCGCTTCTTTGCGCAAAAGCTGTTCATTGTCGGTTTTATCAGAAGACGCAATAAGTTCCTGAATGGCTGGGGTAGAATCCACCAATTCTATTATTGCCACTCTGCCTTTATACCCCGTCTTATTGCATTCTTCACACCCCCTGCCTTTGTATGTTTTTATGCCTTGGGACAAATCCAAGCCGTATTTTTGCATCTCTTCAGCGCTTATCCCTTCTATTTCTTTTTTGATCAGTTCCGAGACAGCAGGGGAAATTTTCACCTCTTCTTTGCATTTCAAGCAAATTCTTCTCACCAGCCTTTGCGCCGCTACCGCCCGCAAGGACGAAGAAAGAAGAAAAGGCTCCACTCCCATATCAATAAGCCTGGGAATTGCACCGACGGCATCATTGGTATGAAGGGTGGAAAAGACAAGGTGTCCGGTGAGCGCGGCATGGATCGCCAGTTCCGCCGTTTCACCGTCGCGGATTTCTCCGACCATAATCACATTCGGGTCTTGGCGCAGAATTGATCTCAGGCCGTTCGCGAAATCATATCCGATTTCGGGCTTCACCTGACTTTGGTTGATGCCGTCCATAAAATATTCCACCGGGTCTTCCAAAGTGACGATATTGCGCTCCTCCTGATTTAGGATTTTCAAGAAAGCATAGAGCGTCGTTGACTTTCCCGATCCAGTCGGACCGCTCATGAGAATTATTCCGTAGGGTTCTCGGATTTCTCTGAGAAATACTTCGGCATTCCTTCCGAAAAGTCCCAGTTTTTTCAGGTCAAAGGTGCCTTCTTCCTTGCTTAACACCCTCATCACCACTTTCTCTCCTTCCACAACAGGCAGGGTGGAGACGCGAAAATCCACTTTTTTGCTTCCCTCAATTATGCTGAACCGCCCGTCCTGAGGCTTTCTTCTCTCGTCTATCTTCAAATTTGAAACTATCTTAATTCTGGATATTACCGCTTTTCCCACTCCTTTCGGAAAAGAAAGGGAAGCGCTCAAAACTCCATCCACTCTCAACCGGACGCGGTAAACGCTTCCGAAAGGTTCAATGTGAATATCGCTTGCCTTTTCATCTATTGCCC
>CAYTRS010000014.1:0-16934 GCA_964440305.1 uncultured Bdellovibrionales bacterium | reverse complement strand
AATGTGTTGAGCTCGAAAGGGCTCCGCAGGTTCGAATCCTGCCGCCTCCGCCAAGCGGAAAAATGTGATCCATATTTTCTATTTTCATTTTTGACCCGCTCTGTCGTGGTTGAATAGACAAGCTGATTGATGACTGGCAATACTTTGCCGAGATTGCAGACAGAATATATAGAAAATTTGTTAATACCAATTCCAAACGAAACGACGCAAGAAAAAATTGTCGCAAGAGTGAAAACGATTTATAATAAAACAAGAAATTTGCGTCAAGAAGCCGAAACCGTGATCGCCGAGGCGCAAAAACAGACGGCAGAGATGATTTTACTTAAAAACAGATGTATATGAAAATAATTAAAATTTTACTTTTCATTTTCGTCATATCAATCGGAGTATTTTTTGTAATTTATGGCGAAGGAGATGATAGTCCTGGATTACAAGGGCTCGGCCTCATTGCGGTTATTGGAGGTATCGTTGGTTTAATAAAGAGTAGAAATAAAAAGCCTAATTAGGTTTTTGTTATATGCAAAATAAAAACATCATCCGCGTTGCGGTTTGGACAGGGCTAATATTGCTGATTCCTTTGGCATTACAATTGACAATAGGCACAGGGATAGACGGTCAAGGTTTTAATTGGAGATTGGGGGACTTTGTAATTATCGGTGTCCTTTTATTTATCACGGGTCTTGCAATTGACTTCGCAACGAGAAAAATCACCGACTTCACAAATCGAGTTTTTGCTATCGTTAGCATTGTAATATTGTTTCTCATTGTTTGGGCTGGAATGGTTCATAATGTTGGCGAAAGATTGATTGAAAAATTATTTTGCGGTGGCGTTTGTTAATTCTAAGAATCTAAGGTGGCGCGCCAATGAAATTGGCACAGCCTCAAATTCCGTCGAAAAAAAGAATCGTTTCCGCGAGGGCGTGGCAGAAGGGGGGTTTGGAGGTTTTGCTCAAAAAATGTTCGAACATCAATTAAAAAACACCGCCAAGAATCAGAATCAGGATTTTTTATGGCAAAAAGATCCACAAAACTCACGCACTATTTTCTTCAAGACATAAATCCCGTTGTCCGCCTCTTGATAATTTCAGACACGGTTCTTACTGGCGCTGCGGGATTGCTGGGTCCCATATTCGCGCTTTTTATCGAAGATTTCATTCAAGGGGGAAATGAAGCTGTTGCCGGTCTGGCAGCCGGCATCTATCTTTTTACTAAAAGTGTTTTTCAAATCCCAATAGCGCATTTTATTGACAGAGTACGTGGTGAAAAAGATGACTTTTGGCTCATGTTTATCTGCACGATCCTAATCGCTCTGATTCCGCTTTTATATCTAATAATTCATACGCCGCTTCAGCTTTATCTTGTGCAGTTCGTTCTGGGCCTGTTTGCCGCATTTACCTTCCCGACCTATATGGCAATGTTTACGCGCCATATTGACAAGGAAAAAGAAGGTACGGAATGGGGTGTGTACTTTACGCTTACCGACTTAACTAGTGCTGCTCTGGCGGCCGTCGGCGGCTATCTTGCAGCCGCACAAGGATTCCCGACTCTTATTGTTGCTGTCGTTGTATTATCACTGATAGGCTCTCTGGTACTCTGGCCAATCAAACCATACATCAAATCAGCAAGGCGGAATTTTTAGTAATTTGCCGCATGTGTCGCCAAGATGCTTTTATTTATTCAGATTTTTGTTTGCAAGACAGGCTTTTTTTATTGTTCCTTAAATGAAAGTCTGATACAATTAAGGCGTAATTTTATAGTTTTTATGGAAACTAAAGCTATATCGGTAATAATTCCATGCTTTAACGAGGGAAAAAGAATCGGCGATAATTTAAGAAAGATAAATAAATATCTTTCGTCAAATTTCAGCAACTATGAAATAATAACTGTTAATGACGGAAGCACGGATAATACTGTTTCAGAAATTGGAAAAGCGCAGGAAAAATTTCCGATAAAACTGGTCGACATGAAAGTTAACGGGGGAAAAGGAAGCGCAGTCAAGAAAGGAATGCTGGAAAGCGAAAAAGATGTAGTGATGTTTATGGATGCGGATTTGGCAATTCCGATTGAGGAACTTAAGAAATTTCTGGAAAAATTGGAAAGCGGATATGACATAGTAATTGCTTCCCGTTTTATTCCCGGGCTAAGGATTTTGGAGCCGGTGCTTTGGCACAGGAGAATCATGGAAAAGATTTTTAGAATCTTGCGGATAATCATAATAGATACGGGAAAAATCAGGGACACGCAGTGCGGGTTCAAGGTTTTCAGAAGAAAAGCGGCAATGGATATTTTTTCCAAGCTTACTGTAAAAAGGTTTTCTTTTGATTCCGAAGTTATTTTTATTGCCAGCAAAAAAGGATATAGAATAAAAGAGCTTCCGATTATTCTTCAGAATCCGAAAAAAAGCCACGTGAGGTTGATTTTTGATTCAGTCAATATGGTTGCCGATCTTTTAAGAATTAGAATAAATGATTTTAGGGGGAAATACGATTAACTTCTTATGATTGAAACAATCTTGAGAAATAAGTTGATTATCGCGGCGGACGATTTTGGAAAAAATGAGTTTTGTAACACGAAGATATTGGAACTGGTCAAAGGTGAAAAGATAGATAGGGTAGCAATAATGACAAACGGCAATTTCGGGCCAAAGGACATTGAAAGACTCAACAATTCCACAGTTAAATTGGACATTCATTTGAATTTTGGAGATTGGAAAATAAACGACAGAAGAAATAATTTTCTAAAATCAGTCATATTTTTCCTTAAATATATTTCAAGAACCAGCCATGGAAAAAAGGCGGAAGAAAAATTGGAAAGACAGATTTTGAAATTCAGGGAAATTTTTGGCAGATTTCCGGACGGCGTCAATTCTCATGAATACGTCCATTTTTTCCCTCCATATTTTAGAATAGCCTTGAAGTTAAGCGAGAAATATAATATAAATTATATAAGATTTGGAAAAAGAGGATTTTTAGGAAGAAATAATTTTGTTCGTTTTATTTTGCAATTATTGAGAAAAATGAACCGCGAAGCCTTTTTCTGTTCAGGATGTAATTCGTCAGATTTTTTAGCCAGTCTTGATTGGATTGGAGATCTGGACGAATTTATTGAAAAGCTTCCAGAAGGCGTAACGGAATTGGTTTGCCATCCGGAAAGGGAAAAAGAGTATAAGCAAGTATTAAGTATGACGCATTAGATATGGATGATTTATTTCAATCTTCATTTTTGGGAATTATCCAAGGCTTGAGCGAATTTTTGCCCATTTCTTCAACGGCGCATCTTATTCTTGCGCCTTACTTTTTTAAATTTGAAGATCCGGGACTGGGTTTTGACGTGGCGCTTCATATCGGTACGCTTTTCGCGGTAGTCGCATATTTTTGGAGGGACTGGGTAGATATTTTCAAGTTAGCATTCAAAAAAACTTCAAAATCTGAAAACAAAAATAATTTATTATATTTTCTTATTATTGCCACGATTCCTGGAGTTTTGGCTGGTTATTTTCTGGAAAAACAAGCAGAAACAATTTTTCGAAATCCGTTGATCATTGCTTTTACCTTAAGCTTTGTCGGTCTGTTGCTTTTTTTGGCGGATAAGTTTGCAAATCACAGAAAAAATATCGGAGAAATAGGCTTTCGGGAGTCCTTGATAGTCGGAATCTCCCAGGCGACGGCGATTATTCCCGGAGTTTCCCGTTCTGGCGCGACGATCACTGCTGGGCTTTTTGAAGGCTTGAACCGGGCTGATGCGGCGAAGTTTTCCTTTCTGCTTTCCACTCCGATAATTTTTGGCGCGGCGGCTCTGGAGATGCCCAATTTGTTAAGAAGCGGATTTGACATTGATATTTTAGTAGGTATATTTTTTTCTGCAATAAGCGGATATCTGGCAATAAAGTATCTGATTAAATTTGTCGAGAGGATTGGTTATGGCATATTTTTTTGGTATAGGATAATGCTGGCTCTTACCATAATCTTTGTTTATTTTTCTTAAAATTAAAAAGAGGCTATTTACTTAAGCCTCTTTTTTTAAAATTTCCAGCTACCAAGGGGTTTTAGCCCAAGGGGATGCTTAGCATCCTGATTCCCGGATGAGAACCTAGATTATGGATCACCTCCTTTCACCTGGCCGTAATCGCATTGGCGCGTCGCACTTGGACGGTCTGCATTTCCATGACAGCCTCCTGGAGAATCTTTACCCTGATAAGCTTGATTATGTAGCTCCTTACGTAAAATATAATCCTTTTTCTGCGATAATGCGGGTGGTGCAAGTCGTGTTTTAGTCTTTTGTTTTTGATAATTCCTCCTTTCTTTCTGATTTTAAAGTTGCAATAAAGATCCTCGCTACTCTTTGATTAAATTATAGCACAAAAAACGGTTCCTGGGAATTTTTCTGGACAAACTCATTTTTAAATTATATAATGCGTTAATTGTTAATTATTTTCGTTTGTCGTCTTTGAAAATAGGGGCTCATAGCTCAGTTGGTAGAGCGCCGCATTTGCACTGCGGAGGTCAGGAGTTCGACCCTCCTTGAGTCCACGAAATTTTTGGGTTATTATATCTATACTATTTTGGGCGTATAGCTCAGTTGGTTAGAGCGCGTCACTGATAATGACGAGGTCTCTGGTTCGAATCCAGGTACGCCCACCGCTAAATTTAGCAAAATTTATGTATAAAAAGAAAAAAGTTGCGGCAAAAAAGCATCGGAGGAAAAGAGGAAAAAAAGTCAGTGCCAGATACAGATAGAAAATTTCCATTTAGTTTTTCAGGACTGCTTTTAAAAGCAGTCTTTATTTGTAAAAGGTGCCAAACAAACAGATTGGTGGTAAAATATGTTCAGGCATATCAAGGCAGAATTAAAACAAAAATTATGAAAATAAAAAAAATATATCTCAAGGGAATGGATTGTTCGGAATGTGAAGAGTCTTTGGAAGGAGAGCTCCAAAAAATTTCCGGAGTAATCAGCGCCGATGTAAGCAATATCGGAGATAAGGCGGAAATTTATTATGAGGAAAAAGAGCCTGATTTTACTGACATCAAAAGAATAGCGAAAGAACTCGGCTATGAAGCGCAGGAAATATTGCCCCAGGAGGAAGAAGATGAAAAAGACAAAACAGCCATAAGGGTTTTGGATTGGATCAATGCAATTCTTATTGTTGCGGGATTAATTTTTCTCCATCGTTTTTTATCCAGCTTAGATATTCTTGAAAAATTTAATTCACAAAACCTTGGTTTTCAGCAATCATTTTTATTTGGTTTCGCAGCATCGCTGTTCTCATATTTGACATTAACAGGCGCGCTCGTCCTGGCTTTCGGGAAAAAATATAGAAGCGAAGGGAAAAGCTTTTACGAAAGAGCGGTTCGGCCGAATATTTTTCTTCAAGCGGGCAGAATAGCATCTTTTTTTGTTTTTGGAGGCATTGTCAGCATGCTGGGGGAAAAGATTTATATTGCTGAAAGGGTGTCCAGTTTTGCCTCTTTTTTTATGGCGATCATAATGCTTCTTATTGGGCTTCAGTTGCTGAAAATTTTCCCCGCAGTTCCCGCCATAATAAAAATAAGAATCACGAATAAAATTAATCGTCGCTTCAAGGGATTTTTAGACATGGAACGCTCCCATATTCCCGTTTTTCTTGGTGCTTTGACATTTTTTATTCATATGGGACTGAACGACAGTTTGCGGATTTTATCTGCGAATTCGCAAGGAATTCTTCATTCTGCAGAAAATTTCTTATTCTTTTCTCTGGGAACGCTTCCGATTTTGATGCTGACGGGAGTAGCATCTTCCTGGGCGAACAATTGTGATATCAGAATTTCAAGAAAAGTGGCCGGATTGCTGATAATAATTTCCGCTGCTTATTTTCTCGGATCTTTCTGATTTTTTTAAAAATATCGTGGTGATATTATCTGGCAATGCGGTTAATAGTTACCTGAATAAAACTTCCAATTGCGGAAAGGGCGATAATTAAAAGGAAATACCGGGAAAACGGAGCTAGGAAATAGAAAAAAGAAACCGCTAGAGCAATCCACACGCCGGTACACCACGGACAGGAAATAATATTAAAGACGGTCTTTCCCGGACCGCTTTTAAATTTCCTGAAAAAATCCCTAATATAATTGGTAACGGAATCATATACGAAAAGCCGTATCAGTCGGAAAGTTGCAAATAAAAGCAAGATAAAATCAAAGACAGGAACATCTAAAAAAATCTTCCCTTGTGACTTTAGAAAGTAAGCGGAAAAAACTGCCAAGACAAGGAAAAACAACGTGAAAATAAAATTCCAGAAATATTGTTCCTTAGTGGTTGAATTTTCATTTTCTTTTATATTCATTGGATGAAATTTATCGCTTAACTTCTTGTAATAATTATGCAAATAAAAGCTAATCATTAATACAAACTCTTTCTCTTTTGATTTCATAATCATCAGAGATGGTTAAAAAAATATGAAAATGGTATCTTGCCGGGATATGGGAGTTTCTTGCGATTTTGTCGCCAAGGGAGAAACAATAGATGAGATAGTGAAGCAAGTGAAGGATCATGCGATGGACAAGCATCCGGAAAAATGGGAAGAAATGAAAAATATGTCGGATGAAGAAATGAAAAAAATGATAGAATCAAAGGTAAAAGAAATGTAAGGGTCGCAAAATAACTTTCAAAAATCGGGCACATAAGGCAAGAAACGTCTTCTGTGAAAATGAAGGCGTTTTTTGTTTCTTCTTGCTAAAAAGGCAGAAAAGAGCTAAAATTAAACTATAAAGAAAAATAAAAAATAAAATTTATGACGCTCAGGTCTTACCTTTGGGGCATAAAAATTATTGCCATTTTGTCCTTGTCCGCCTGGGTATTTGTTGTTTTTAAGATAGATCCGGAAAAATCTGGCCTCATCGGCCAAATTTTGTTTTTTGGAAGCCTGTTTTTGGCTTTTTCCGCCATTTTTACTATTTTTTTGATTTGGATTTTCGGAAAGATAGGAAGAGAAGAAGCAGAGTTCCTGCATCTTGGGATGAGTTTCAGGCAAGGGATGCTTCTGGCAGTTTTGGCAATTATCCTTCTTGTTATGCAAAATTTCCGGGTATTGACATGGTGGGACGGACTGCTGGCTGCGGTCGGAGTATTTTTGGTGGAATTATATTTCTTATCAAGGTAATTTAATCTAACTTGATTTACACGCTAAAGATTATGAACGCGGAAGAAAAGAAAAAAGGCGAATATGGGGCGAAATCAATTCAGGTTCTTGAAGGACTGGATCCTGTAAGGAAGCGCCCGGGAATGTATATTGGGGGAACTTCTCTTGAAGGTCTTCATCACCTGGTCTGGGAGGTGGTAAACAATTCCATTGACGAAGCCATGGCCGGCTTTTGCAATGAGATAAAAATTAAACTTTTACCGGGAGAAATAGTGGAAGTTTTTGACAATGGAAGAGGAATTCCGGTAGAAAAGCATTCACAGACAAAAAAATCCACCTTGGAAACGGTAATGACTATTCTTCATGCCGGAGGAAAATTCGGAGGCGGAGGATACAAGGTTTCCGGAGGACTTCATGGGGTCGGAGTTTCTGTTGTGAATGCGCTTTCAATTTGGACTAAGGCGGAAGTTCAGCGTGAGGGAAAAATTTGGATTCAGGAATACAAAAGAGGAAAACCATTAGGCGGCGTGAAACCCAAAGGAAAAAGCAAGCAAACAGGGACGACTATAACTTTTGAGCCCGATCCGGAAATCTTCCCTGAAATAAGGTTCAGTTTCAAGAAAATTCTGGATTATGTCCGCCAGCAAGCGTATCTTACCAAGGGAGTGAAGATAACAGTTGAGGATTTGAGGGAATTCCAATCGGAAAAAGATTCATATAAGATATTGAGGCACGGATTTTATTTTGACGGGGGGATACTTTCTTTCGTGAAATTTTTGAACAGGGGAAAGGAAGTGAAAAACGAACTGCCCGTATATATTGAGAAAACCCAAGACGATGTTTATGTAGAAGTTTCCCTGCAATATACCGACGGATTCAAGGAACATCTCTTTTCTTTTGCTAACAATATATACACTACTGAAGGAGGAATGCATGTAACCGGATTCAAGACCGCCTTAACAAGAATTTTTAACGACTATGCGAGAAAGAATAATTTTCTCAAGGAAAAAGACGGAGGGTTCACTTCAGATGATTTGCGTGAAGGACTGACGGCAGTGATAAGTATCAGACTTAAGAATCCCCAATTTGAGGGGCAGACGAAATCAAAGCTTGGAAACGGCGAAGTTCGCGGAATTGTCGCAAGCGTTACTGCGGAAGGTTTGCAGGAATTTTTGGAAAAGCATCCCCATAATGCCAAAGCTATTTTTGAAAAATGCCTGCTTACTGCAAAAGCGAGAATTGCTGCGCGAGCGGCGAAAGATGCAGTGTTGCGCAAGGGCGCTTTGGAGGGAATGACGCTTCCCGGGAAGTTGGCGGATTGCTCATCTCGCAACAAAGAAGAAACGGAGCTGTATATTGTTGAGGGAGATTCTGCCGGAGGCAGCGCCAAGCAGGGACGCGATCGCAAATTCCAGGCAATTCTTCCGATCAGGGGAAAGCTGGTCAATGTTGAAAAAACCAGCTTGGATAAAGTCGTGAAGTCTGAAACCCTAAAGCCCATTATTATTGCCCTTGGAGCAGGAATTGGAGAAAACTTCGACATTGCAAAATTAAGATACGGGAAAATAATTATTATGGCGGATGCGGATGTGGATGGTTCGCACATCAGAACGCTTCTTCTGACTTTTTTCTACCGCTATTTCGAAGATTTGGTAAAAGAAGGCCATATCTATATTGCCCAACCGCCGCTTTATAGGATTCAGAAAGGAAAAGAAGTCAGATATGTTTACAGCGATGCGGAAAAGGACAGGGTGGTCAATGAAATTCAGGGTTTGAAATCTAAGGCTCAAGTAATTTCAGAAAATGCCGAGGGAGAAAAAGTAGGCGGAGCAAACATTCAAAGGTATAAGGGTCTTGGAGAAATGAATCCGGAGCAATTGTGGGAAACCACGATGAATCCGGAGAACAGAATGATGCTCCAGGTCAAGATTGAAGATGCAGAAGAAGCGGACCGGATTTTTGACATTCTGATGGGAACGGATGTGGAGCCCCGAAGGCGCTTTATCCAGACTCACGCAAAAAGCGTGAAGAATCTGGATGTATAATCTGTAATTTTTAATTTCCAATTTTTAATTTTATAAATAAATCTAAATACTTTAATTTCTTAAACATTTAAGCATTAGAAAATTATTTAAAAATTATAAAATTTAAAAATTATAAAATTGAGTAATAAAATTACAATGTATACCGACGGAGGATCCAGGAACAATCCCGGTCCGGCGGCAATCGGAGTCTACCTTGAAACCCTTCACAGGCAATACGGCCATTATATCGGGCAAAAGACGAATAACGAGGCTGAATACGAGGCGGTTATTTTCGGGCTTAAGAAAATAAAGCAAATTGTTGGAAAAGATAGAATAAAAAAAACTGAAATAGATTGTTTTCTGGATAGCGAATTTGTAGAAAGACAACTCAATCACCGATATAAGGTAAAGGAAGAAAATATCCAAAAATATTTTTTGGAAGTTTGGAATTTAATGTTAGAATTCAAGAAAGTAAATTTTTTCCATATTCCCCGCGAAAGAAATAAAGTGGCGGATAAACTGGTGAACCAAGCACTTGATAATGAGGAAAAACAAACAAGACTTATTTAGTTATAAAGCTCATCGGGTTTATTAAGTTATAAAGTACTAAAAGTATTACAGGAAACTTTATAGCCTTATAACTTTAAAAATATTATAACTCCGATTTATGTCGAAGAAAAAGAAAATCATAATCTGGATAATAATTATTGCGGTGATTGCCGGAACGGTTTTTTATTTCGCAAGCCGCGAACCGAAAGTGAATTATACCGTTGAAGAAATAAGAAGAAGCAATTTGATTCAGACAGTTTCGGCTACCGGGGAAGTGGTTTCAACCGAAGAAGCAGACATTTCTTTCAAAACTGCGGGAATTGTGAACAAGATATATTTCAATGTCGGAGATGAGATTAAAAAAGGAGATAAAATAGCCGAAATTGACAAGGGATCGCTTTATTCCCAGCTTCAAGGCGCTCGCGAATATGTCAAAGTCCAGAGAAATACTCTGTATGATTATAAAAAAAGGGACGAAACCTATAACGATTATCAGCGGGAAGCTCAAAGAGCCACAATTCGCCGAGCTGAAAAATCAGTGCAGGAAATTCTCGATGCTCTCAAATATACTTCTATTTATTCTCCTATTGATGGAATATTGACAGACAAGAATTTGGAAGCGGGAGAAGTGGCTTTGGCGGGGACAACAGTAGTTTCCGTAAAAAATCCGCAGATTGAAATTGAGTCCAATGTTCCAGAATCGGATATTTTGAAGCTTCATCTGGGGCAGAAGGCTATAATTACTCTTGACGCTTTGGGTCAAGACGAAGAGCTGGAAGCGGAAATTTCAAAAATTGATCCGGCAGCAACTGTCATTCAGGACGTGGTTTATTACAAGGTTGAATTCAAGCTTTCAAATCCCGATTCAAGGCTTAAATACGGAATGAGTTGCGACATTGACGTTTTGACTGCGGAAAAGAAAAGCGTGATTTCAATTCCGGAAAGGGTAATTATTTCAGAAGACGGAAAAAAGACGGTGGAAATATTTTTAAGCGAAAATGAAACAAAAAAAGTTGAGGTGCAAACCGGCCTTGAAGGAGATGAGGGAATGATTGAAGTTGTTTCCGGTCTTAAGGAAGGGGATAAAATCGTAGTATTTTCCAAGGAAGAAAAATAAAATTTGAATTTTTAATTTAGCATTTTGAACCCAGAATAGGAATAGGGAATGCAAGGACATAAACACCAAAACTTCTTATTTTTTTTTATTCTCATTCTAAATTCTAGATACGAAATTCAAAATTCTTTTTGTTTTTTATGAAAAATTCTCTTATTGAGGTAAAGAATCTTTGTAAGACCTATGATAACGAGGGCGTGAAGACGCAAGCGGTTTGCGATGTCTCTTTTTCGATTGAAAAAGGCGAATTCGTGGCGATTATGGGTCCTTCCGGATCGGGAAAATCAACTCTGATGCAAATCTTGGGATTTCTAGACAAACCTACCGAAGGAGAATATTTTTTTGAAGGGAAGAATACGAGCAAGTTCTCCGATGACGAATTGGCAAAAATCCGGAATGAAAAAGTTGGGTTTGTTTTCCAGTCTTTCAACCTTCTTCCGAGAACTTCCGTTTTTGAGAACGTCGAGCTCCCGCTCATCTATAGCGGAAAAATAAACAAAGAAGAATCCCAGAAAAGGGTTATCAATGCTCTCCTCTCTGTAAACATGGAGCATCGCGACAACTATCTTTCCAATCAGCTTTCCGGAGGAGAAAAACAAAGAGTGGCGATTGCCCGAGCGCTGGTGAATAACCCGGAGATTATTTTCGCGGATGAGCCGACCGGAAATCTGGATTCAAAATCCGGAATACAAGTCATGAAAATACTTCAAAAACTCAATGAAGCGGGGCATACGATAATCCTTGTCACTCATGAGACCTTTACCGCCGAACACGCCAAGAGAATAATCCAAGTAAGGGACGGAGGAATAGTTTCCGATCATCTTATTGAAAAAAGAAAAATTGCCAGAGACGGAGAATTATTAAAGTAAAAATAGAAAAGTAAAAAGTAAAATGTTTCTTTTTTGTTTTTTACTTTTTATTTTTAACTTTTTACTTTATTTAGAATGAACTTTCTTGTTCCCATTAAAGTTTCCTATAAAAATATTCTTTCTTCTAAATTCCGCTCTTTTTTGACAATTTTGGGGATTGTGATTGGAGTGGCTTCGGTGATTTTGATTATGGCGATCGGCCAATCCGCCCAATTTATGATAGTTGACCAGGTCAAAGGAATCGGATCAAATTTGATTGGAATTCTGCCGGGGGCGTCGGATGAAAATGGACCTCCGGCTTCGGCAATGGGAATAATAACGAAAACCCTGAAATATAATGATTTAGTCGCCTTAAGGAACGGAAATGAGGTGCCGGAAGTTGAAGACGGGGCCGGATATGCAATAGGAACAGAAACGATTTCCTATAGCGGCAATGAGCTTGCCCTATCTTTTACGGGAACAACTGCAAGCTATATCAATGTTGAAAATACGGAAGTTTCAGAAGGGCGCTTTTTCACTGTGGAAGAAGAAACGAACATGTCGCGGATAGCAGTTTTGGGAAGCAATGCCGCCGGAGACTTATTCGGCTCGGAAAATCCTTTGAATAAAAAAATAAAAATAAAAGATCAAAATTTTACCGTTGTCGGAATTCTTGAAAAAAGAGGCTCGGCGGCTTTCGGGGCGTCCAGCCAGGACGATACGGTCTTTATACCTCTAAAAACTGCTCAAAAAATTATCCTCGGAATAGATCATTTGGGATTTATACGCCTTAAAGTCAAAGCGGCAGAACTTATTCCTTCGGCAATTGCCAATGCCAAAGCCACTCTTCGCGAAAGGCACGACATTGACGATCCTTCAAAAGATGATTTTTCCGTACGCGACCAAGCATCTGCCTTGGAAATGATTCAAAATATCACAAATGTCCTCCGCTATTTTCTCCTGGCAATTGGAACTGTTTCGCTCATTGTCGGGGGGGTGGGGATTATGAATACGATGCTAATTGTTGTCAACCAGCGCATTCGGGAAATTGGGCTTCGCAAGGCCATGGGAGCGAAAAGCAGCGACATCACTTCGCAGTTTTTGATTGAATCCGCCTCAATTTCTTTTTTAGGAGGAGTTATTGGAATAATTTTGGGGATTGCCTTTGCATTTTTAGCATCGGTTATAATCAAAGCGCTGGGATATAATTGGCCGTTTCTCATTTCTTGGCAATCTATTTTGGTGGCAGCTGCAGTTTCAATTTTAATCGGAATAGTTTTTGGCTTTTATCCTGCCCGTAAAGCTTCAAGGATTAGTCCAATGGAAGCGTTGAGATACGAATAACATTAAATGCAAAATGACAAATAAAAATTAAAAATTTTAACATTCCATAGTATACTTTTATTTTTTAAATTTTTACATTTTGAATTAAGAACATATATTTGTATTGCTATTATGATAAACGAGCTGATTATATCGATAAAGCTGGCTCTTAGAAGCCTTGAAGCGAGCATTGGAAGAACCCTTCTTTCGCTTTTGGGAATTGTAATCGGAGTAGCTTCGGTGATTATTGTGCTTTCACTCGGAGAAGGAGTGAAAGGTTATGTTGTGGGACAGGTGGAAGCATTTGGAACCGATATAATTCAAATTGAAGTAAAAGTTCCGGCAGTAAGCAAGACCTCTTCGCAAAACGCGACCAGTCAAGTAGGAGGGACGCAAATCACTACCTTGAAATTAGAAGACGCGGAAGCTGTGGCAAAGCTTTCCAATATCGATGATTGGTATGCGGCTTCAATAGGACAGCAAGTGGTTAGTTTTAGGAGCGAAAACAAGCAAGTGATGATTTTTGGAGCAACATCGGGAATGTTTGAAGTTGACAAGAAAGGGGAAATCGAAACCGGGCGGATATATACGGAAGATGACGACAAAAAACTTCGCCAAGTTGTAGTTTTGGGAAGCAAAATAAAAAGAGACTTGTTTGGAGAAAACAAAGCAATTGGCGAAAATATAAAAATAAAGGGACAGAATTTTGAGGTTGTCGGAGTGGAAAAAGAAAGGGGAGTTACTGGATTTTTTGATATGGACAGCGCAATTTATATGCCCTTGCGGACTCTCCAAAAGAAAGTTTTAGGAATTGATCATATCCAATTTGCCGTCTTTCAGCTCAAGGATCAAAATAAAGTTGAACTTGCGGTTTTGGAAGCGACCGGTGTAATGAGGGATCAGCATGACATTACCGATCCGGATGAAGACGACTTTGCGGTAAATTCAATCAAAGAAATCAAAGATATTTTAGACCAAGTATTTTTTGTGGTTAACGCCTTGCTTCTGGCGCTTACTTCCATTTCGCTCATTGTCGGGGGAGTGGGGATTATGAATGTGATGTATGTGGCGGTGACGGAAAGGACATTTGAAATAGGGCTACGCAAATCTGTGGGGGCGAAAAACTCCAGCCTTCTTTCCCAATTTATGCTGGAAGCGGTTTTTCTCACTTTCCTTGGAGGAATTATCGGAGTTTTTGCTGGCTTTGGAATTTCACAAGTTGCTGAAATTGTTTCAGGGGAGCTGGGATTTCCAATCGCTTTTTCGGTTACTTGGCAGTCAATTCTTCTGGGATTCGGCTTTTCGGCCTTAGTCGGAATTATTTTTGGAATTTATCCGGCACTTAAAGCTTCCAAAATGAGTCCGATGGAAGCATTGAGGAAAGAATAGGTCGCTTGCTTTGCTTGACAAAGATCTGAACATTTCTTAATATCAAATTTGTTCTTATTATAAATTTAAAAGGAGGGTTGGCCATGGATTATAATGACGGTATTGATAGTCATGTTGACTCTAAGTGGCGCTTGTATTTGCCTGTTGAAATCGAAAAAGTTTCTGAAAATGTTTTTTTAAGGGAAGATTATAAAGGAGGCCTAAGAATATTCCAAAATCCGCAGGCCGGGACAATTAAAAGAAAATTAAGCGTGTCCAATGCGGGAGTGAGAAGAATTACCATTCCCAAGAGCTTGAGAAGTTCAGAATCGTTTTTTTTCGGGAAAAAAGTAAAAATCGTCTTTAAGGATGACTGTTTTAAAATCTTTCCCAGAAAATAGCCAAAATATAACGGAAAAATAGGGCAGTAGTGCTAGTGCAAAAAGCATCTTGGAAACGAGATGCTTTTATTGAATCTGGGCCAAAATTCACAGTCCCATTCTTTACTGTTGCAATATTTGGGTCTATCTAAAAATACTAGAAATTATTGTCATGGCATAAAATTCTAGTTTTTTAAACTTAAAATTCACACTTCTTTTTATGCTATAGCAAGAAAAAGGAGTGTTGTTTTGAAAATAAGGCAATTTGGGACTTAGTCACTTCAGAGGTACTAGGTTCCTTAAGCCCTTTCAAAAATTATAAATTTTGGGGTGGGGATAATGGTTAATTTTAGGCAATTTGACAGGAGTGCTTGGGGGGGGGGTAAAATTAAGGCAGTTCTTTGGTTTATATAAACATTTACTTAAAAATTAACATAAAAAGGGGTAAAACAATATGGAAAAATTCAACTCGGAAAATCTGGCTTATAAGGAAGAGGATTTAAAAATTAAAACAGAGAAACAACTAGAAAAAGCAAAAAAGGCAGCGGGTGTAAAAACACGCGAAGAAGCCAGAGAAGAAACAGAAAGGTATTTTAAAAAAACCGGAGATAGGGTTGTTGGTATTCATAAAGATCAGGATACAATTAAGAAAGAAAAGAGAGATATGCTGATTGAGCTGGCAAAAAGAGAATATGAAGAAAGAAAAAAGAAATATGGACATGATATAGTTATTTTTGGATCCGAGTTTGCTGATAAAAAAATATATGAAGAGGCGAAAAATGGGTTGAAAAGAAAATTGTTTATTCCTATGCATCAAGATACATTATCTATAGATCATGCCGAAGAGACTATTAAATATTTTTTAGACAAGTTTCCCGAGTCTAGATTAGATAAACCTTTGGCGGGAAGAAATAACTATGGTAGCATTCTTGACTCGGAAGAACAGATAATTAGTCGTCTTTCATTAATAAAAAGTGATGGAATAATTAAGATAGAAGGAATATGTGAAATGTGTAATAAGAGGGAATATGAGGACATTCATGATATTTTAAAAGAATGTCTACCTTTATTTGAAAGTGGAGAAATAAGTAATTTTATTGAAATAGAGGAAAGAGCATGTGCAGGAACCGATGAACCTGAAAAAACTATTGTATATAATCCCATTATGACTTTTGAAATTCCAGGGAAAGCAAAGAAGTAATATACTAGAAGTGTAAATAATTGGTAATTTAGCACCCTGTTCTTGCAGGGTGTTTTTTATATGTAATTACGTGTTTAATAAATTAACTTAAAAAATTTCCTGTTTCTTTTTCTATTTCCTTGTAGTTTTTGAGCCAAAGTATTCTTTTGTTTTTTGAAAACCATGTCATTTGGCGTTTGGCGTAGTCTTTTTCCGCATGGCACACTTTCTCAAACAGCTCTTCTTTTTCTAGCTTTCCTTTGAGATATAAGGGGATCCAAAAATATCCAAGTCCGAAAATTTGGATTTTTTTGAAGCTAAGTCCGCTTTTTTTAAGTTTTTCCACTTCTTCAATCATCCCTTCTTCAAATCTTTCTTTTAACCTTTTTTCTATCCTTTTATGTAATTTTTCTTTTGAGGTTACTATACCTATTTGTAGAAATTCATAATTCATAATTCTTGATTCATAATTCAATTTTGGCACCTTGCCCAAAGCTGTGGCTATCTCAATTGCTCTGATGAGCCTGACTTTATTTTTCGGATCAATATTCTTTGCTCTTTCGTGATCCAATTTTTGAAGCATCGCAAATAATTTTTCCGCAGGCTTGTTACGTAACTTGTTACGTAACACCGGATCGGGTGCGACTTCCGGAAAAGAAACATTGTCCACAACCGCTTTAATCCAAAATCCGGTTCCTCCGCAGATTATCGGCAATTTCCCGCGGATCAAAATATCGGAAATAGCTTTTTCACAGTCTTTCTTAAAATCCGAAACATTATATTCCTTCTTCGGACTTACAATATCCAAAAGATGATGCCTAATCCCATTGCTTATAAAATAATCTTCCTTCACTTTTGACTTTTGACTTTTAACTTTTAACATCGGCACCTTGCCGGTGCCGACGTCCATTCCGCGATAAATTTGGCGCGAATCAGCGGAAATTACTTCGCCACCGAATTTTTTGGCAAGTCTAATCGCCACACCCGATTTTCCGGATGCAGTCGGTCCGAGAATTACAATAATTTTTTTA
>CAYTRS010000013.1:0-17345 GCA_964440305.1 uncultured Bdellovibrionales bacterium | reverse complement strand
TTAATTTAAAAAATGGCAAAATAAGCCTCAAAGGAGACAGCAAGGAAATAAGCAGAGAAAAAATCGTTGAAGAGGATTCGGTCATAACTTCTATGATAGAAAAGTCTTCTCCGTCTGTGGTAAGCATAGTCATTACCAAAGATGTTCCGAAATTCCGCAGTTTTTTCAACAATCCATTTGAGGGATTTGACAGTTTTGAATTTTTTTCTAATCCGTTTCAAAACCAATCAGAATCGGAAACTGAAAGGCAAAAGGTTGGGGGAGGATCCGGATTTTTTGTCAGTTCTTCCGGAATGATTGTCACCAACAAGCATGTTGTTGAAGATTCATCCGCGCAATACACGGTGATTGCCAATGACGGAAAAGAATATGAAGCAAAGGTCATGGCTATTGACCCGACACGCGATATTGCCATAATAAAAGTCGAGGGATCGGATTTCCCTGTGCTAGAACTGGGAGATTCAAATTCGCTAAAAATCGGGCAAACAGTAGTAGCCATTGGAAATTCGCTGGGAGAGTTTACAAATACGGTAAGCAAAGGTATAATATCAGGACTCAAGAGAGATGTTACTGCCGGGTCGGGATTCGGCCAAACGGAGCAATTGTCCAATATTATTCAGACTGATGCCGCCATAAATCCCGGAAATTCCGGAGGGCCGCTTCTGGACGTAAACGGAAAAGTGGTGGGAATAAATGTGGCTATGGCGCAAGGGGCAGAAAACATCGGATTCGCCATTCCCATAGACCAGGCTAAAAAGGCGATTGAGCAGGTTACTACCAAAGGAAAAATATCTTCTCCTTTTCTTGGAGTCAGAACGCTGGCTATAAACAAGCAGGTCAAACAGGAAGCGAATTTGGATTTTGATTACGGCGCGCTGGTTCTGCGAGGAGAAACAATTACCGATTTCGCTGTAATTCCAGGATCTCCAGCTGATAAGGCGGGAATAACCGAAAATGACATAATTCTGGAAGTGAATGGAGAAAAAGTGGATTCAAAAAATTTGCTTGGCAATCTGATTGCCAAATATGACGTGGGAGATGAAATAACTCTCAAGATTTGGCACAAGGGAGATAAAAAGGACGTAAAAGTAATACTGGAAGAAAGAAAATAGTAACCGATAAATCTAAATTTCAAATGTCAAATTCCAAATCAAGCACAAAGCTCAAATGACAAATAATTTAAACTTTTGAAATTTAGTCATTTGGATTTGATTAGAAATTGGGATTTTGAAATTTGAAATTATCGATTTTATGGACATAAATAAATTCACAACCAGAAGTCAGGATGCGTTGAAAACAGCCCAAGATTTGGCCGTGAATAAGAAACAGCAACAAATAGACATTCCGCATCTTCTGCTTGCGCTTCTCTCGCAGGAAGAATCAATAGTCCCAACTGCGATAAGGAAAATGGAAATAGATTTAGACAAGCTTAAATTAGACGCGGAAAAAGAAATAAACAA
The DNA here is from genome assembly GCA_964440305.1 of uncultured Bdellovibrionales bacterium. Lineage (GTDB taxonomy): Bacteria > Patescibacteriota > Minisyncoccia > Moranbacterales > JAKLHP01 > CAYTRS01. The sequence continues at coordinate 15,885 of CAYTRS010000013.1, read as the reverse complement.
ATATCCTTCCATAAGCAACGGTTTTATGGGACAGGTTTATCTTACTCCAATGCTTGCCCAGGTTCTCGACCAGTCGGAAAGAGAGATGTCAAAAATACAAGACGACTTCATTTCAACCGAGCATCTCTTACTGGCAGTTATTTCTGTGCCTTCAAACGCCAAAGATCTTCTGGAATCAAAGGGAATAAGCTATGAAAAAGTACTCAAAATACTTTCAGAGGTTAGGGGATCCCAGAAAGTTGATTCTCCTGATCCGGAAGGAAAATTCAGAGTGCTTGAAAAATACGCTCTCAATCTCACCAGCCTTGCCAAAAACGAAAAGCTTGATCCGGTAATCGGGCGCGATGAAGAAATCAGAAGGCTGATGCAGGTTTTAAGCCGAAGAACAAAAAACAATCCGGTCATCATCGGAGAGGCGGGAACGGGAAAAACGGCAATCGTGGAAGGCTTGGCGCAAAGAATAGTTGCCGGAGACGTTCCGGAAAGCATACGGGAAAAAGAAATCATCGCCTTGGACTTGGGATCGCTTCTCGCCGGATCAAAATTTAGGGGAGAATTTGAAGAAAGGCTCAAGGCAGTAATCAAGGAAGTTGAACAATCAGCCGGAAAATATATTCTTTTTATTGATGAGCTTCACACTTTGGTCGGAGCCGGAGCGACAGAAGGAGCACTCGACGCTTCCAATATGCTAAAACCTGCCCTTTCCCGCGGGAAACTCCGCACCATTGGAGCAACAACAGCAAAGGAATACCAGAAATACATAGAAAAAGATGCTGCGCTGGAACGGAGATTTCAGCCGGTTTACATCAGCGAACCTTCAACTGAATATTCAATTGCCATTCTGCGCGGAATCAAGGAAAAATACGAACTGCATCACGGCGTCCGGATTACTGACGACGCAATCCAAGCGGCCGTGAAGCTTTCTCAAAGATATATCACCGAAAGAAATCTTCCGGATAAGGCAGTGGATCTCATTGACGAGGCCGCTTCGGCTCTGAAAATGGAAATAGATTCAATGCCTGCAGAAATAGACCAACTGGAACGCGATATCCGTCGGCTGGAAATTGAAAAAAAGGCGATTCAAAAGGAGAAAAATAATAGTTCCCGCAAAAAAGCGCTTCAAATCAGACGGGAACTTGCCGAACTCAAAGAAAAATCCAAAAAGCTGACTCTCCAATGGAAAATGGAAAAAGGACTGATTTCCCAGATAAGAAAACACAAAGAGGAACTGGATAAAATGAAATCCGAAGCGGAAACGCTTGAAAGAAAAGGGGAACTGGATAAGGTTGCTGAAATCCGATACGGAAAAATTCCGGAAATGGAAAAAAGGATGAGGGATGAAGAAAAAAAACTCAACAAAATCCAAAATTCTGAATCAATTCTCAAGGAAGAAGTTTCCGAAGAGGATATTGCCAAAGTTGTTTCCCGATGGACGGGGATTCCTGTCTCCAAAATGCTCCAAAGCGAGATTGAAAAATTAGCCCGGGCCGAAAAAGAGCTTACCAAAAGAGTGATCGGTCAAGAAGAAGCGATAAAGGCAGTTTCCAATGCCATTAGGAGATCTCGTGCGGGAATTTCAGAAGAAAACAAGCCCATAGGTTCGTTTGTCTTTTTGGGCCCTACCGGGGTCGGAAAAACGGAACTTGCCAAGGCTTTGTCAGAATTCCTTTTCAATACGGAAAAATCCCTCATCAGGCTGGATATGAGCGAATACATGGAGCCTCACTCGGTTGCAAAGATAATCGGATCCCCTCCGGGATACATCGGATATGAAGAAGGCGGACAACTTACGGAGCTCATTCGCCGAAGGCCTTACAGCGTAATCCTTTTGGATGAAATAGAAAAAGCTCACCCTCAAATTTTCAACGTTCTCCTTCAGATTCTTGATGATGGGAGGCTAACCGACGCCAAGGGAAGAATAGTAAACTTTAAAAATGCGGTAATAGTAATGACTTCCAATGTCGGATCGGACATAATCCATAAAATGGAAGAGCTTGGATTTCGCGGAGAAAAAAGAGAAGATGTAATGAGTGAAAAAGAAATGAGAGAAAAAGTTATGAACTCTCTGCGAGAAAGATTCAGGCCGGAATTCTTAAACAGAATTGATGAAATAATAATTTTCCACCCGCTTAGAAAAGAAATTCTTGCAAAAATCGTTGATTTGCAGCTTGATTCGGTAAAAGGAAGGCTCAAGGAAAAAAATATTCGCCTGGAAGTTTCTGTAAAAGCAAAGGATCATCTTGCAAGAAAGGGATACGATCCGGTTTTTGGCGCTCGACCGCTTAAAAGAGTCATTCAAAATGAAATTCTAGACGAACTTGCGCTTCAAATTATTGAGGGTAAAATAAAAGAAGGCGGGAAAGTAAAAGTTGATTTGTCAAAAAATAAGATAGTGTTTAAGTAAATTAAAAATAAAAAATCAAGGCGTAAAATTATGGTGTCTGAGGAGAGTTTATAAATCTATGCGCATAGCGCATACCCAAATTTTGCATTTTGAGTTTTGATTTTTGAATTTAAATTTCAGTGTTTTTCTATTTCATTCCAATTATTCATACGCTTATATTCGCCATGCTCTTGGAGGCGCTGGCTTTAAATTTTGACTCGTTTTTTCCAATAGCCATTCTGATTCCGATGGTTTCTCTCTTTGGATCTAAAATAATTTCCAGTAAATTTTTTTCCGCTTCAATTCCCGTAATTTTCTCGCTCTCATCCGTTCTTCTTCTTTATCTTATAGATTCTCCTCTTCAAAAGCAGGTTTTCATTCTTCTCAGTGCAATGATTTATTATCTTTGTTTCTTGGGCCTATACCGGCTCAAAAAATATGAGGGGGATCTTACAGCAAGAGGAATGCTGGGAGCTTCCGCGACAGCTGCCATTTTTTTCTTCTATTCTTCTTTCTATGGGATTTATATTAATTTCCCCATTCCGCTTTGGATTCTTATGATTGTTTTTCTTTTGGCAACGTTTTTAATAAGCCTTGAATATTTGTTGACAATCCGAAAAAACAAGAAGGATTCCCTTACCTATAGCTTTATTTTAGGAATAGTAATGGCACAAATTTCTTGGGTAATAAATTTTTGGCCATTCGGATACTTGACAACCGGAGTAATTGCCCTTATTTTCTATTATGTATTTATGGATTTGATACAGGGATATTTTTTGAATCTTTTATCAAAAAAAAGACTGGTAACGAATTTAATATTATTCAGTTTTCTTATTTTTTTAATCCTTGCCACCTCAAAATGGCTGCCAGTCGTATAATAAAAAGTTTAAAATTAAAAGTGTAAAGTTTAAAATTAAGGAGTTGCTTCGCAACATACATATATTAATATACTCGTGTCATTCGTGTGTAATTCGTAGATTAGTGTCGCTATTATGAAAATTTTAAAATTATCACTAAAAATATTATCACTTCTCATCTTTCTAATAATGGCTGTTTTTCTAACGGAATGTTATATTTTACCCAAAATAAGCGCTTCTTCTTGGTTTCATAAAAGCAATTTATTCAAAAAATTTAGGGAAAATGTGACGGTAATAAACAAGACGGAGCAGGTTGTCATAAGGGAAGACGCTTCAATAAATAAAATCGCTTCCCAAGCGGCAGTTTCGGTTGTAAATATAATATCCATACCAGAAAAAATTGAAAAAATCCCCCAAGTAAAAGATCCAACTATGAACGGAACCGGTTTCTTCGCAACCAGTGACGGCATGGTCGTAACTTATAGAAAAACAGTGATTGAAAGCAACGCTTCATATAAAATTCTTACTCAAAACGGATCGAGCTATTCGGCGGATCTTTTGGGAATCGACGAATTTTCAAACCTGGCTTATTTCAAAATAGACTCTTCAAATTTTCCGACTATTTCTTTTTCAAATTCTGGAGACTCTTTTCCGGGTAAAAAGCTTATTGCCATCGGAAATTCATTTGAAGAATATCAAAACAGGTTTGCTGCAGGGCTTTTGAGCAATATCAATAAGACATTTAATATCTCCGGAATGGCTCTTTCTATGGCAGAAAAAATGGAAGGCGTCTTTGAAACTGATTTTGGAAACCTCAAGGAATATCTGGGAGGACCGGTAATTGATTATAACGGAGAATTGGTAGGAGTAATGGGATCGGCAACTTCGGACGGACAGGAAAAATATTTTGTGATTCCTTCAAATATGGTAAAAAAATCCATCGAATTTGCCATGCAGAAAAATTTCGGGCAAAGACCCGTTTTGGGAATATATTATCTGCCGATTACAAAGGCCTATTCAATCGCAAACAACCTCAACCTTGATCGGGGAGCATTGGTCTATTCCCCTTCCGGAAAACAAGAACTGGCTATCATTTCCGGATCTCCGGCAGAAAAAGCGGGAATAAGAATAAACGACGTCATAATCGCCGTAAACAGACAGGAAGTAAATCTGGACAATCCGCTTTCCAACAGCTTGAACCAATATAAAAAAGGGGATTCAGTTGAATTTCTGGTTATTCGGGAAGGTAAGGAAATAAAAATACCAGTGCAGTTATAAAAACAAACAAAAAAACAAGCCGAAGCATTTGCTAGCGGCTTTTTTGTTTCCACAAAAAACCTTGACAAAATAAAGATTATCTGCTAAATTAAGCTGTTAATATTTAATGATTTGAGTATGGAAAATAATGCTCCGATCTTGCCTTTAATAAAGGAAAAATTGGGAATAATAATCCTTATGGGAGTTCTAGTAAGTGCTCTGTCTTTTTTGTTTTTGGTAATGAATCAGAAAAATTTCAAAGCAACAACTGATTTTTTAATAGTACAGAACCAGTCCGTCGGGCAGGACTATTACACTCTTTCCAAGTCCGCGGAATTTCTGGGAAATGTTTTGGGAGAATCAATTTACAGTCAGCTGTTCATTGATGAAATTTTTAAGACTGGAAAGGTTGACTCTGAAATACTTCCTTTTGACGCAAAAAACAGATTAAAAGAATGGGGCAAGATCGTTGTTGTGAAAAAAAATCTTCAATTGGGAACGATAAAAATAACTGTTTTTGCAAATAACAGCAATGAGGCAATTAATATTTCAGAAGCAATTTCTGAAGTTCTCACTAAAAAAAATTATCTTTTCCGCGGCCACGGACAAGATATTGATGTCCGCATAATTTCCGGACCGATTTTGGAGAAGAACCCGACATTCCCCGACATTTTTTCGGGAATATTGGGAGGCTTTTTGGTGGGTGCAATAGCCACTTTTGGCTGGTTGTATTATAAAGAAGCAAGTTTTTATCAAAGAAGCAAGCGATCTTTTGAAAAGGAATACCGAGAAAGCTTGAAATATCTGGACGAATCCCAGTCTTAAAATCGGAAAGATTTCGCGAAAAATCTTCTTCGCGGAATTCTTCCGCCCTTAAGCGGAAAATTTTGGAAAGAACTTTGAAAAATAAATAATTTTAGATAGAGGAGAACTACAATGAAAATGAAATTTTTTCTGGTAGCTATGGTCTTGATCTTGTTTTTTGGATGTGCTGCAACAGATCAGAGAGTCAAGAAGATAAATAACCCAGCATATTCAACCAATCAGGAGCTTGATTTCCTAATGGAGCCAATTGACGGAATAGGAATTTTGGAAACTCCCGCTTTGCTGAAACATGCAAAAGACGGTAAGGGAGTTTCTTATTATGAATTCCCATTCCCGGAGCTCCTGTATTTGGGAGAAGTTTTTCCGGGAAAAGTCAAGTGGTTTGCTTGGGTTGTAACCTTGGATGGAAAAGAATTTCCGGCCCAAATCCTGTACATCTATAAATATTCCCTGACAGGACAACTGATTGGGGGATTGCAAGTAGATGGAACAAGAGAAGAACTAAGGGGTGCCCAAGCAATAGGGCTCTCTGACCGATTTGAAAGAGCCTTCAGTTTAAATAGAGATGAAAGCTCTATAGCAATCAATCGGGCATCGTTCAGCGATAATCCAGATTACAGAATTAAGATAACTCGGGAAAATGGAGTATTATTGGACAGACTTCCTAAAGCCGATTACCTGTTTAACATTATAAATAAATGGAACAGGTATGAAACAAAAAGAGGATTCATATTGAGTCCTCTGAGTTCAGAAAGGTTTGAAGAAGTACTTGCAATCAATCCCGGTTATTCCTATACGCAGAAGTTGGCCAAACAAAGTTATGTGGTATCTCCTGACCCAATAGGAATGGGAGTGGAAAATCTATTTATCCTCGTACAGGCATATAACCTTCCGCCCCAAGGTTGGAGTCTGGGATCTAAAGCCAGGACAAGAGAATATGACGCTCTAGTTCGTAAGCATTTTTTTGACATAAAACAAGATGTCATAAACAGGCTTTCTGTTATGGTAAAAACCCAAGAAATATTAAAGGAAGAGAGGTGAGATATGAAAAAATTGCTTGTTCTGTTCGCGATTGCGATCGCGCTGGTTTTCTCCGGCGTGGCAAGCGCGTCGGAGCATGTGTATGTTGTGAAGAAAGGTGATTCTCTCTGGAAAATCAGCAAAATGTTTAATGCTGATTGGAAAGAAATTGCCAAATTCAATGGCATAGAAAATCCGGATATGATCTATCCCGGACAGGAAATTTTCATAAACGGCGACAACTTTGTCGAAGAAGAAAATTTTCTTGTAAAAAAATATTCCGGCAAAAGAGATCCTTTTCAGCAATTGGTTTATCCAAAACCGGAAAAATTAATCGTAAAACAATCTGCTTCAAAAAAAGCAATTGGCATTGTCTTTTTAAACGGCATTGAAAATCCCAAGATTTATACTGATTCTGAAATAGGTGATGACCCTTGGAAAGGCGATGTTTCTGACTTATTGGTAGCTCTTGGTTATCCGAAAGATAAGGCTGATGACCTGGAGCGAAAAGTCAAAATCGGAAATTCCGACGATTTCGGACATATCCGGAGCGGAGACGCGTTTTGGATGGGCTCCGGAAAGAACAAAGTGGGATATTATACAATGTCTCTCAAAGATAAAGAGAGGCTGATAGCCACCAAGATTTATACGATTGAAGGATATTCAGTCGCGATAAATCTGTGGTGCGGAAATCCGGTTATAAAACCAAAATTACCGGAAAAAGAAATTCCAGTGCAATCTGCGGTGGAAATTACGGCAATACCTGCAGTACCTACCGTACCGGAAGCACCAAAACCGACAGAAATAGCACCTCCGAGCATACCACTAGAAATTCCCGCGCCTTCGTGTCCGGGAGAACTGGAAATTACCTCTGGTGGAACATACTGGTGGAACGATGCCGGCGACCATGACGAAACCCAGGGCAAGAACTTTTTCGCTGAATTTATGTATTGGAATAATTTCAGCGATGCCTGCGACAGTGAGTATTGGTGGGGTCTTGGAGCATTAGGAAGTTACTACAGATACTTCAACAATTCTCACACTGCTAAGGGCGACGGCTGGTTAGCTGCTGGAGAAGTTGGGATTAAGAGAATCCATGAAAACGACAATGGACTTCTTCGGATGTATCAGATTAAAGGTCGCCTAGGCTGGGAAGAATCGGATTGGGAGAATCCGAAAACCAAAAAAGATGTGCATCAGGAAGGTCCGGGATACGGAATCTACACTGAATATGTGCATCAATTAACCGGAAGGTGGAGCTTGATTGGCCAAGCTGAATTTTGGGATGGATTCAATCAAAACATAGATGGCCCTGATGAGTGGAATCTTCATCCCGAATCAAGATTTCGGGCAATGTCCTTTCTTGGCGCAGAATATAGAATCAATGAAAAATTTTCTGCTCGCGCTGGAACCGGTCCGTTCTATCAAGGATGGGACGATGAAACAGGGCTTCAGTCTATTGCCAAGCTGTATTATAATCTTCCGAGAGATTATGGAAGAATCAGCCTTGGACCATTTCATCAATGGTATGGAGACGTACCTGCAACTATCGGTCTTACGGTTCTCTATGAAACGGGGAACCTTATGGATAACATTTACGGAGACCACCGAAAGAGTACCGGACGACAAGTCGGAACCGGAGTCGGTGGAAACCAGTTGATTAATATTAATAATCCTGAATAGTGGCCACTATTCAGGATTACTCCCTTAATAGGCTTGACAAAAAAAGCAGATCTGCTAGGATGGAAAGCTAAATAATCAGCACCAGTTCTTAAACATTTTGCGATCTAGGAGGAAATACAATGAAAAGATTTACAGTAATCGTACTGGCTATGGTTGTGGGATTGTTTGGAATTTTTTCCCACGGAAATGCAGACAACACCTTTGATCCGGCTCCAGGAACAATCACGTCGGTCGTGAATGGGAGCATAGCAACAGTTTCCTGGGAGGGAATCGGCGATATTGCCTATGTGGAACAGTATCGTTATTCCCCAAATGAAAATGGTGAGTACAAACCCCATTTTGTTCCAATAAGCAACTCGGTAACCTTCGATATAAGCAAAGGAGATCGATACCAGCTTGTGGATCAGAGTGGCCGATGGATGAGAATTTCCCGAGAAATGGCAGTGTCGCGCCACAGTGATGTGAAGCTCGTTGGCACTACCGTTGAATGCGGAGATTCAGGGGGATGCGCACTACAGGTTAAATAACCCGCTGGCAGCAACTCAAATATTATCAAGCCTCAACAGAAACTTCTGTTCGAGGCTTGATTTTTTTCTTGATTTGTGATACTATTCATGGTTATAAGAAATTGACCGTTAGATTTATGAATCAGGAAAAAAACAGCCTTAAATTGGAAAAAACAGGAGCAATTTTCATGATTTTGCTGGCCTCTTTTTTCATTTTGTCCAATTTTGCAGTTGGCTTTATTTTTCCGCTTTTTATTTTCTTTTTCGGACTTTCAGCGGTAATTGCCTTCAGTCATCCAAGAAGCGGAATTTATGCCATTGTTTTTTTGACCTTTATTTTTGAACGTTTTTTTACGCTCCAGCCGATAATTCTGGGAAGAAGCGAATATAAGCTTTATCCTCTGGATATTCTTTTTCTGGCAGTAATTTTGGGAATTATCTTTCAAAAAATTCAAGGGAAAATAAAATTTAATTTCAAAAAAATTGATTTTTTGTCAATTGGATTTATATTATTGAGCGCAATTTATTTCTTGGCAAGTATTTTTGTTATTAAGAGTGATTTCGCACTTTCTTTTAGTAGTTTCAAAAACTATGCCTTTTATCCGCTTTTTTATTTCTCGATAATATTTTTAATCAACAAAAAGGAGCATTTGGAAAATTTTCTCAGATTTGCTTTTGCAGGAGCGGTTGGAATAATATTTTTTATTATTTACGGTCTTATTTCCGGAGAAGGGCTCTGGTCGCAGTTCACTCCTCTTTCTACTGAAGGAATCAGGACTCTTGCTTTCACGCATGCTTTTTATCTTTCCCTGGCTTTTATTGCAATAATCTCTTACTTCGCTTTTAAAAAAGAACGGCTGACAAAAATATATCATACCGTGTTGATTCTCTGGATTGTTGGAATAGTAGGTTCAATGATGAGGCATCTTTGGATCGGATTGGCCGTCGCACTTGTCTTGATGTATTTTATTATTCCGAAAGACATTAAAAATAATTTCAGAAAATTGACAATTTCCATTATCGCTAGCGCTTTAATATTTTTTGTGGGGCTTGTTTACTTGGCTTCTATTTTTCCCAATACCGAAATTAGCGATGCCAGCAACTCTGTTTCAAAGGTAATTTCCAGCCGTTTTGTTTCAGTTTTTAGCGCTTCAAATGATGAAAGCTTCGCTTGGAGAACAGTTGCCTGGAAAGAAGCTTTGAAAGAATATTCAAAAAATCCTGTTTTGGGAATCGGATTTGGAAAAAAAGTTTTTGTGGAAATTGGAAAATATCGCGATTTGGTGGAGGTGAGAAATATTCATAATTCTCTCTTGGTGATTTTGGCGCAGATGGGCGTTTTCTCTGTAATTTTACTTTTTACGCTTATTTTTACAAATATTAAAAAATTGTATAAGAAAATTTCCAAGGGATGGTTTGATTTCGCTCTTTTGGGAATGGCTTGTTTTTATCTGATTGTTATTTTATTTCAGCCGTATCTTGAAACAAATCTTTTGGGAATATTTTTTTGGATGATTTTGGGCTTAATCAGGGTGGAAACATATAGAAAATAAAATATATTTATTGCTATGAGGATTTTAGAAATAAACAAATTTAATTTTGCCAAAGGCGGAGCAGACAAGTTTTTTTTGGATATCTGCAAGCTTTTTGAATCTTGCGGCCACGAAGTGGCGGTTTTCAGCATGAAGCATTCCAAAAATCTTCCCAGTCCTTTTGAAAAATATTTCGTTTCCACCGCAGGATATACAAGCGAATATGCTTTTTGGCAAAAAATAAAAGGGGCTTTTCGGATGTTTTATTCAATGGAAGCCAAGAGAAAAATCAACAAGATTCTAGACGATTTCAATCCCGACATAGTCCACATCCACAATATCTACCATCAGCTTTCACCCTGCATTCTTTTTGAAATCAAAAAAAGAAAAATTCCGATCATAATGACGGTTCATGATTACAAGCTGATAAATCCGAACTATAATCTCTTTTCAAGGGGGGAGTTTTATGATGGATGCAGGAATGGAAAATTTTATGAATGTTTTTTTGATAAGTGCGTGAAAGATTCTTACGCCAAAAGCTTTTTGGCGATGCTTGAGGCGTATTGGCATGATTTTTTTGGAACTTACAGGAAAAATATTGACCTTTATCTTGCTCCGAGCGAGTTCGTGAAAAATATTCTGGCGGAGCGGGGGATAGATGAGAAGAAAATAAAAGTGCTTCCGCATTTTTCAGCTGCTTCAATTCAAAAAGAAATCAATAAAAATGACAAAGAAAGATATGCTTTATATTTCGGAAGAATTTCAAAAGAAAAAGGGGTTGATTTTCTGATAGAAACTTTTAAGAAATTAAATGGCGTGAGGCTTTATCTTGCCGGAAGTTTGGAAGATGGATTTGTACTTGAAAAAAATAAAAATATCAAATATCTGGGATATTTTAACGGAAGCCAGCTCAAAGATTATATTCAAAAATCATTATTTGTAGTTTCAGGTTCCCGTCTTCCAGAAACATTCGGACTTATCACGCTTGAAGCAAATTCTTTTGGAAAGCCCTTTGTCGGATTCAAAACCGGCGCTTATTCGGAAATAATTGAAAACCGTGTTAACGGATATTTGGCGGATTCCGAGGAAGAACTTAAGAAAGCTATGGAGAATATATCAAATAATAAAATGGTTTTTAGTGAAAAAGTCATTCAAGATTACGCAAGGAAGAAATATTCCAGAAAAGAATATTATATTAAAATAATGGAAGTTTTCAATAAAACTATTGACAGTTTTAAATAATCATGGTAATAAGGAGCGTTAAAGCTATTTAAAAACTTGCTAAATAAACAATTTCAGAAAAGGAGAATTGTCATGAAAAGAATTATTTTTGCCGTATCAATGTTGGTGTTTTTCTCTGTTGTGGGATTTGCCATAGCGCAAACTCCCGCTCCCGCGCCCTGGATTACCATCAATGACAGCTATTTTGATGCCGAGGGCCGGCCGGAAATTATGGCCGTTTCGCCGATTGCAATCAATGTAGACTCCAATGGATTCTACGAAAACGCTGATTGGTGGATTATCGCCATAGAAAATGAGGGAAATATCCTCTGGTATGATATTGCCGGGGAAAAATGGAAACCAATTATTGAATTTCCATTTGTTTCTCATTCGGGAACAGTCTTTGATTTGGAAGGCTATCCCATCAGTACCAAAGGGCTTGATGTTGGAAAAACAATAAATTTCTTTTTCTTCATTGATACGGTAATGGACATGTCACCAACTTGGGAGAGTATGTATGGAAATATCATAACATTTACTCCCCTCAACGATTGCCGAGTAACTTGGATCCAGCAGATTTTTGACGAAGGCCTTACTGGCGATTTCCTTCTCGGTTTTAATTATTCCGGAACTCCGAGCGGAGAAAAAATAATTGACGGGCAAATTTGGCCGGAAAGGGAATGGGTAGATTATGCCGTTGATGATAACGGGTTTATTATTCTCAACTGGCCTAATGGAAAATATTTTGAAGGGTCGCTGGCAACATTTGACGAAACAATTTACAATTACGCCGATCATAATTGTTCGCAATTTCTTTTTAACAACCATTTAAGGATAAAATTGGGAACGGAAAAAACCTGCGAACACAAGAATACGGGCGATACCCTTATAACTTCCATTGAATATCTCGGCAATGAAAATTATCGGATATTTATGGATTTTACCCGGCTACCCATAAGGAATTATCAAAAAATAATTCTGAACGGGCAAATCGCTCCCAATGACCGATGGGCGGATATGGAAGTTATTGACGAGCACCCATGCTACTACACAGATGTGTATTGGCCGTCGACTTCCAAAATGGAATTTACTTTCTGCGCCATAAAGGAGAATGGCGAAAGAGAGTGCATTCCGCCGGAAGAGTCCATTTTCTTTTCCGACGGACACTTTGCGGTAAAGTTGTCAGATTACAAAAATTGACAGCGAAGATAAGTGTGAAATGAACCGGCATATAAGCTAAAACTTAGTGCCGGTTTTTTTATTTTCCGGTACTAAAAATTACTTGACAAATAAGCCTGTTTCTGATAGCCTACAGGGTCTAAAAAATGTAACAATTTAAGCCAAAAATATGAGTAAATTAAGCATCTCAAGGAAGGAAATGGCCGGAAGCTTGGTAATCTTAGCTTTCGCTTTTTTGCCGTTTGTTTCCATTGGAAAAAGCGACAAAATATACGTTGACGACGACGCTTCGGGAAGCCAGACCGGATCCGAAAGTCACCCATATAAAACAATAGAAAAAGCTCTGGACGAAGCTGACAAAAAAGACGAGGTTCACATAAGAAAGGGGACTTATGAGGAAAATATTGAAATTCCCAAATATGTCAAAGTCTATGGGAGCGGAGAAGATGAGGTAATCATCAAAGCTGACCACAAAGATGAACCGGTAGTCAAAATGAATGACAACGCCAAAATAGACGGCGTCACTATTAGAAAGGGGAGATATGGGATTTCCGTTGGAAAAAACGACGAGGCTTCCATAACCCAATGCACGATTGAAGATAATTATAAAGATGGGATCCACATCAAGGAAGCTCCGGCTGACGATAAAAACAAAGTAAGCATTTCCGAAAGCACAATTAAAGATAATGGGCGAGACGGAATATATTCCGAAAAAAGAAGGATAGTTCTGATTGACAATGAAATAATCGGCAATGGAAACGACGGGGTCGATTTGGCAGCCGGTTCCCGGGCTTGGATTGAAGGAAACAGAATGAAAGACAACCGCGGAAGCGGAATGAAGCTGATTCTTGATAGATCATATACCTGGACAAAAAACAACACCTATTATGGAAACAAGCGCGAAGGACTTGAAGTCAATTCTTTTGGCGGAAGCGGAAAAATAGATATTAACAAGTCAAAATTCTACAAAAACAGCCGTTATGGAGTTTCCAAAGTCCAAAGAGGGGGATCTTCCTCTGTTTGGAACGGGCTTACTTTCCAAGGAAATAATAAATTTTGGCAGAACATCTCGGGAAATATTTCCTCAGTAATGAACATAAAATAAATTAAGTTCATAAAGTTGCAAGGTTATTAAGGTAACTTTAAATAAATTTGAATTAATGAGAATCGCATTTATCGGGCAAAAGGGAATACCGGCTTTTTCCGGAGGAGTGGAAAAGCATGTGGAAGAAATCTCCACAAGAATGGCAAAAATGGGGCATGAGGTTTTTGTGTACGCGCGAAACAATTACACGGACAAAAATCTCAAAGAATATAAGGGAGTGAGAGTTATCAATCTCCCAAGCATCCCGACCAAAAATCTGGACGCGATCAGCCATACCTTCCTCGCAACCATTCACGCTCTTTTCCAAAGATACGATGTCATGCATTATCAGGCCATCGGACCCACTTCACTAAGCTTCATTCCAAAAATTTTAAAGAGAAGTACGCTCATCGCTTCCACTTTCCATTGCCAGGATTATTTCCACCAGAAATGGGGATGGTTTGCAAAAGCCTATCTTAAATTAGGAGAATATTTGACTTGCAAGGTTCCTCATCTGGTCGTAAGTGTCGGAAAAAATCTCCATGAATATGCCAGGAAAAAATATGAATTGGAAACAATTTTGATTTCCAACGGCGCAGCGGCGAATTTTAATCCCAGAACTCAAGCCTTGGACAGATGGAACATCAAAGAAAAAAAATATGTCCTTTCTGTAAGCCGATTGGTAAAGCACAAAGGGATCCACTATCTTATTGAAGCTTGGAAGAAAATGGAAGATACTGGAAAAATTCCGAGCGGTTTCAAATTGCTCATAGTCGGAGAAGGTTCGCACACGGACGAGTATGTCCAATATCTCAAAAAAATTAGCGAAGGAAGAGAAAATATAATTTTCACCGGAACACAGTCTGGAAGCTCCCTGGAACAGATTTTCTCCCACGCCTATCTTTTTGTCCAGCCTTCGGAGTATGAGGGTCTTTCAATTTCACTTCTTGAAGCAATGGCCTATGGAGTTGCGCCGCTGGTCAGCGATATTCCGGAAAACCTTGAAGCAATCAACGCTTCGGGAATTTCTTTCAAAAATAAGGACACGGAAGACCTTGAAAACAAGCTGGCTTACCTCTTAAATAATCCGGAAAAAGCCGAGATAGCCGCAAAAAATGCCAAGAAAAGGGCGGAAAAAGAATATGGCTGGAATTCAATAGCGCAAAAAACTATCGAGGCTTACCGCAATGAATTGATAAAGCTAACTGATAAAAAATAAAAGTCATGGAATTGAACAAAAATATTTTGGCTAATCATAAAATTTCTTTTTACGCGATAGTTTTGTCGTTTATCTTTGCTGCCGTGATCTTTTTCTCCCTTCTTGACAGTTTCAAATATTACCGGTCAAAAACAGTCGTACTTTTTATTCCGAAAAATGAAAAAACCGCCAGTGAAGCAAATATCATTTTAAAAAATCTGGAAACTATACCCAAATATCTGCGCTTTTACGAAAGAATGATTGAAGAAAATCCGGAACTTTCCGATCCGTATGGAAATATGACAAGAGATGAAAAGAAAAGCGCTTGGAACAGGGATCTGAAAATCAAAAGAGTCAAAGACAGCAGCATTTTGGAAATTGAAGTGGGAGCAAAGGATAAAAGCCAAGCCGCCGTTCTTTCCAGAAAAACAGCCCTGACGCTTTTCGGACGCGCCGTTTTCTATTACAATGTCAAAGATGAGATAGATTTGAGAATTGTGGAAGAAACACCGGCTTTAGCGCACATTAGAAACCTTCCTTGGCTTATTTTCATAAGCGTAGTTTTGGGAATAATTTCAGGCTTTTTGATAAATTATATATTCATTGAAATTTCCAGATTAATAAAAAACAGTTCTGCTTATTCTCCGGTGAAAAAATCTTTCGGGATTTCAATGGAAGAAAAAAAGAAAATTTTTGAGGAAAAATTCGGTTATCCGGAACAAATCCCGAACCGGGACATTGAAGAGACTTATTTCATTCCTCAAATGAAAAAGCCGGAAGTTTTCCATCCGGAGAAAAAAAGCGAGGCTCCGGCCAATTTGCCCATAATGGAAGAAAGTGCGGCTCCAGCTATTCAAGAACATCAAGAAATTGAAAAGAAAGTCCCGACAGAAGATGTTTTCATTGAGTATGCTTTTCAGGAACCGGTTAGAGGTGAAGAAAAAATCGCTCCCGCCGAAACTAAAGAACCGACTGAAGAAGAATTCAAAAAAAGATTAAACCAGCTTTTAAGAGGAGAACTATAAAAACAGAAATTCGAATATCTAAATCCGAAATTCGAAACAAATCCAAATAAATAAAATCTGAATGTTTAAAGAAATTTAGTATTTGAACATTAAATATTGTTTCGGCTTTCGTGCT
>CAYTRS010000012.1:4000-17482 GCA_964440305.1 uncultured Bdellovibrionales bacterium | reverse complement strand
AGAACAGCGCTATTGTTCCAAACAGCAGGATTTTTTTTGCATTTCCCATATTTTTTAAAAATTAAAAGTTATTTAACCTAATAAAATTATTATACTACCTTTTTTAGGCAAGCGCTATTTTAACGGATCGTATCCCCCATCGCTCCAGGGATGGCAGCGCAAAATTCTTTTAATTCCGAGCCATATTCCCTTAAAAACGCCGTATTTATCAATAGCTTCATAGGTATATTGCGAGCAAGTCGGATGGAAGCGGCAAAGCCGTTCGGAATAGAAATAGGACAAAAACCCCGTGTCAAAAGACAAAGTTTTTTGATAAAGCTTTATTAAAAATAGTAAAAGTTTCTTAAACATAATCCTTGCGTTTTTAGCTTTACGCTTTACGCTTTACGCTTTCTGCACTATAATTCAATTGTAGCAAGACAAAAATAAAAATGAAAGAAATAAAAACGGATAATGTATGCTGGCTGGATTTTGAGAAACCTTCTGCTGATGATGTTCTGTACCTTCAGGAAAACTTCAACATCCATCCGCTGGCGATCGAGGAGTTTATTACTCCGACAATTCGTCCCAAAGCCACCCAATATAACGGCTGCCTTTTCTTGACGATCCATATTCCCGTTTTTGATGCAGTGAAAAGAACCACCTATCCAGAAGAGCTGGACATCATTATAAATAAAAATTATCTGATTACCGGACATAGCGGTTCCATATTCCAATTGGGCAAGTTTTTCCGGGAACTTCAGGAAGGACGGGGAAAAAGAAAGTTTTATATGTCAAAAACTCCGGCACATCTGCTTTATTACCTCTTGAATCTTCTGCTAGAATCCTGCTTTCCCAAACTGGACCACATAATTGAAAATTTGGACAACATTGAAGAGGAAATTTTTAAAGGCAACGAAAAGGATATGGTTGTCGAAATATCAATAGTAAAAAGGGATATTCTGAATTTCCGAAGGTCAGTGAAGCCGCAGCGCTCCATTTTGGAGTCAATAATCCAAAAAAGTTCGGACATTGTTCCGGATGAAATCAAACCGTATTACCAAGATCTTATCGGGACGAATATCCGGCTTTGGAACACCTTGGAAAGTACCAAGGAAACGGTAGAGTCTTTGGAGGAGACGAATAATTCTCTGCTTTCCAATAAGCTGGATATGACAATGAAACTATTGACGATATTTTCTGCGGTACTTCTTCCACTAACAGTTTATTCCAATATTCTGGCGATGAGTGCGGATATCCCGTTTGGAAAGAATCCCCATGGATTCTGGATACATGCCCTTATAATGATCTTTATCGCCTTCCTAACTATAACAATCTTTAAGCTTAAAAAATGGATTTAGAAAATGTTCAAGCTATATAACGCCTTATCCAAGCAAAAGGAGGAATTCAAGCCGATCAATCCCGGAAAAGCCGGGCTTTATATTTGCGGTCCGACGGTTTATGACCATTGCCATTTGGGGCATGCCCGAGGTTATGTTTCTATGGACATTTTGCGAAGATATTTGGAATATCTCGGCTTTGAAGTGCGCCATATTATGAACTACACTGATGTTGGCCACCTAGTAAACGACGCGGAAACCGGCGAAGATAAAATTGAGAAGAAGGCGAAAAAAGAAAAAATTGATCCGCTGGAAATCGCTGCTAACTACATCAAATCCTGCGAAGATGATTTCTCCGCGCTTAATATTGAAAAACCGCATTTCACTCCCCGCCCAACCAGATATATTGCCCAAATCATTGAATTTGTGAAAAAACTCATTGAAAAAGGCTATGCCTATGAAGCCAACGGTTCGGTTTATTTTTCCGTGGATAAGTTTCCGGAATATGGAAAGCTTTCCGGCAGAAAGAAAGATGAGCTAATTGCCGGAGAAAGAGTGGAAGTGAATCCGGAAAAGAAAAGTCCGCTTGATTTCGCGGTTTGGATAAAAGCCACTCCGGAGCACATTCTCAAGTGGGAAAGTCCGTGGAGTTTGGGATATCCGGGCTGGCATATTGAATGTTCGGTTATGTCAAACGATCTCCTTGGACAGGATACTTTTGACATCCACGGCGGAGGAAATGAAAACAAGTTTCCCCACAACGAAAACGAAATCGCGCAGAGTGAGGCGTATCTCGGCAAAAAAATGGCGAATTTCTGGGTGCTTTGGAATATGGTGACGACAAGTGGGCAAAAAATGAGCAAATCTTTGGGAAATCAAACAAACGCTAAAGATGCCATCAAAAAATACGGAGCAACAACTGTCCGGCTTTGGATTTTAAGTTCGCACTATCGGAGCGTGACAAATTTCGGTGAAGATGCTTTGAAACAGGCGGAAACGAATATTAAAAGAATTTCCGATTTCATTAATAACCTTATAAACTTTGAAGGAATTGGTGAAGGAAATGTTGACCTGAATGAATATACTAAGAAATTTGAAGATGCAATGAATGATGATCTCAACACTCCTCTCGCCCTTTCTGCTTTATATGAACTTATCACTGAAACCAATAAGCTGATTGCGGAAAATAAGCTAAGCAAAGAAGAAACACAAAAAATCCTTTCCTTCTGGGGAAAAATAAATAAGGTTTTTGGATTGGAAATCAGAGAAGAAAAAATAGAAATACCTTCAGAAATAATTGAATTAGCTGAAAAGAGAAAAACCGCAAAGGCGGAAAAGAATTATGGGGAATCGGACAGGATCAGAAAAGAAATTGAAGAAAAGGGATATTTAATTGAGGACATGAAGGATGATGGCTACAGAATCAGCAATAAATAACTTTTGGAAAAAAATTAAAAAGCCTATTCTGGCCCTGGCGCCGATGGCGGGATATACGGACAGCGCTTTTCGGCGGATTTGCAAAGAGCATGGGACGGATGTCACCTATTCTGAAATGGCAAGCGCAAGTGCCTTGTTTTTTAATCCGGAAAAAACCCTGGAACTGCTTAAGTTTGAAAAAACTGAAAGGCCTTATGTCGTCCAGCTTTTCGGCAAAAGTCCGCAGCACTTTGCGAAAGCTGCTCGGATAGTTTCCAAGGAAATAAAACCTGACGGAATTGACATTAATTTTGGCTGTCCGGTAAAAAAGATTTTTAGGGAAGGTTCCGGATGCGCTTTGATGCTAAAACCCGATTTGGCGCGGGAAATCATAAAATCAGTCTGTGAAAACACCAAACTCCCCGTTTCCATGAAAATCCGTGCCGGAATTAAGAAAACAAACGCCCTGAAATTTATAGAAGCTGTAAAGGATCTGCCTTTTGCGGCAGTTATGGTTCATGGAAGGACATATGAAGGAGGATTTTCGGGAAAAGTTGACTTTGGAATGGCGGAAAAAATAAAAAAAATTGTGCCGGGAAAAATAGTTTTGGCAAATGGAGGAATAAATAGCCCACAAGAAGCAAAGGATATTCTTCAAAAATATGTGCTACTTGATGGAATTGGGATGGGAAGAGGCTCCCTGGGAAAGCCTTTTGTTTTTGAGCAGATAAAAGAAATTTTAAAAACAGGAAAATTCAAGGATTTTAAACTTCAAGAAGTAAAGGAAATACTTTTACGTCATGCGAAATCAGCCTCCAGGGAAAAGGGAGGGATCAGAGAAGCGCGAAAGCACTTTGTCTGGTATTTCAAGGGATTTCCAGGAGCTTCGGAAATAAGAAAAAAACTGGTTTTAGCGACCAGCTTTGATGAAATTAAAGAGATAGTTGATTAATTTTACCAAGCAAAAAGACCACCTCACCATTCAAATTCATGTTCACCACACAAATTCTCTTTTTAACATAATCTTATTACTACTTCATATAGCTGATTTTCTCCCCCTCTGTGAAAAAAACCAACCGAAGTAAATATAATTTTAACTTTTTAACAATCCCAGAGGTGGCCTCGCAACACATACTACAATAAAACAGCATATTTATTTCATTTTAGAGGCTTACTCCGCACTAAATCTAAACGCACAAGTCATCAATTATGAAAAGGAAGATTTTTAAAAAGCAATACCTTCAATTTCATTAAAAATCATTCAGTGTGGGGGTTAATAACCGCTTAATAAAAGGTGGAGAATTAAGGTTGATTTTCACCGGAGCATTGCTATAATTAAATAACTATGGCTGCGGACAAAAATAACAGCGAAAAATTGCGCGTTCCTCCGCATAATATTGAGGCCGAACAGTCGGTTTTGGGTTCTTTAATGCTGGATAAAGACGCAATTATCAAAATCGCCGATCTTTTAAAACCGGGAGATTTTTATAAAAACGATCATAATTTGATATATGAAACGATGCTGGAGCTTTATGAAGACCGCGAGCCGCTTGATATTTTGAGCATTTCAAACAAACTGGAAGAAAAGGAAAAACTCAAAGAAATAGGCGGATCTACCTATCTGGCAACTCTTGTCAACTCCGTTCCCTCCTCCGCCCATATTGTCCATTATGCAAAAGTTGTACAGAAAAAATCCCTGCTTCGCCGGCTCATCAAATCCGCTTCGGAAATTCTGGAGATGGGATATCAAGAATCTGAAGACATTGAGAAAGTTCTGGATGAGGCGGAACAAAAACTTTTTGGAGTTTCCCAAAAATACATCAAACAGGACTTTATTCCCATAAAATCAATCCTGGAAGACGCTTTTAATAGGATTGACGAGCTTCACAAAGACGGAAGCAAATTCCGAGGAGTTCCAACCGGATTTCCGGATTTGGATAATGTTTTGGCAGGACTCCAGAAATCAGATTTGGTGATTTTGGCAGCCCGCCCTTCAATCGGAAAAACTACCTTGGCGCTGGATATTGCCCGCCATATTGGAGTTCATGAAAAAGTTCCAGTCGGGATATTCTCTCTGGAAATGTCTTCCGATCAGTTGATCGACAGGATGATAGCCGCTGAAGCAGGAGTGGATCTTTGGAGACTTCGAACAGGAAAACTTCAGAGCGAGGGAGATAATAATGATTTTCAGCGGATTGGAGAGGCAATGGGCATCCTTTCAGAAGCGCAGATATATATTGATGATTCAGCCTCCGCTAATATTATGGAGATGCGGACCATGGCGAGAAGGCTTCAGGCGGAACATAAACTTGGAGTAATTATCATAGATTATCTTCAGCTCATGGAAGGGCGCGGAAACGAAAACCGAGTACAGGAAATATCTGAAATTTCAAGATCGCTCAAAAATCTTGCAAGAGAGCTTAATATACCGGTAATCGCTCTTTCCCAGCTTTCCCGCGCGGTTGAATCGCGCTCTCCCCAAGTTCCCAAGCTTTCCGATCTTCGTGAATCCGGATCCATAGAACAGGACGCCGATGTTGTGCTATTCTTATATCGGGAAGACCGCGAGAAGCCTGATACTCCAAATAAGAACATTGTGGAAGTGATTATTTCCAAGCACAGAAACGGTCCGGTTGGAAAAATGCAACTATATTTCGAAGAGGCTTCGACCACATTCAAGTCGCTGGAAAGAGCACACACTGAATAATAAAAAGTTAAAAATTAAAAGTGTAAAGTTTAAAGTTTAGGTATGCGCAGGGCGCATAAGTCATTTTATAATTTTATATATCAATATGTCCGTCTCGGACTCATACACTTTTAACTTTTAATTTTGAATTTTTAACTAAACTATTTTGTTTCCCAAATCATTCCAAAAATTAATAGATAGCTTTGCTTCCCTTCCCTCTGTCGGACCGAAAATGGCGGAAAGGCTGGTTTTATATTTATTCCGTCAGGACAAGGAAAAAATAAAGGAATTTTCAAACAACCTTCTTGAATTCCAAAATGTCAAAACTTGCCAAAAATGCTTCAATATTGCAGAAAACGATTTATGCCAGTTTTGTGGCAATTCAAAAAGAATCCAAAATATCATTTGTATCGTGGAAGAACCTCTGGACATAATTCCCATTGAAAAAACAGGCCTATATAACGGTCTCTATTTTGTTTTAGGAGGAAATATTTTCCAGAGCGAGGGCGAAAAGAACTTGAATATCGCCCAGCTTCTTAATAGGATAAAAAGTGAAAAATTTGAGGAAGTTATTGTTGCTACCAATCCCACGACCGAAGGAGACGCGACGACTCTGTACCTTAAAAAGAAAATGAACGGCCTGGGAACGAAAGTTACCAGCCTTGCCAGAGGGCTTTCTACTGGCGGAGACATTGAATATGCCGATGAAGCGACTCTTACAGCGGCATTAACAAATAGAAAAGAAATATAAACAGTTCTTTGAGAGGAGAAATGGTTATGGGAATCACGCAAATTTATCATTGTGACAAGGAAGGATGCGGCTATAAAGAGAAATTCGGTTCAGGAACGGATTTGCGAAGCCTGCAAAAAGGAGGCTGGCTGGTAATAAAGCCTGTTATGGGAGGAACAAAAACTTATTGCCCGAAATGCAGAACGGAATTTGACGAGATTGAAAAGAAAAAAAACTCAAAAATTCTTCTGGAAAATTTGCGGCATGAAGAAGAGCTGGAAAAAATAAAACTCGGCTCAAAATAAACACTGCCTCTGCACAAAAACTCCCGCAGGAATAATTCCTAGCGGGGTTTTTAAATGATTGAAAGTATTATTTTATCTTGGTAATTTCCACTTCGGTAAAAAACTGTCTATGACCGAATTTGACTTTATATCTTTTCTTTGCGTGGTGCTTCATTCCCCAAACTTTCTTTCCTTTCCCTTGTTTCAAAATTTTTCCTTCTACGGAAACTCCCTTGATTGTCGGAGTTCCAACCTTGACTTCCTGTCCGTTTCCTAAAAACAAAACTTCGGAAAATTTTACCGCCTTTCCCTCTTCTCCAAGAAGTTTCTCAACCTTTATTTTATCCCCCTTTTTTATTAAATATTGCTTCCCCCCGGTTTTTATTACAGCTAGCATAATTTTTTTATCCAGATATTATTTTAGTCCGCTCTATAAATGTAGCTTTATTTAGGGAAAATGTCAATATTCAACTTATCTGTCTAATTCGTCCATTATTTCCTTGTCTTTCTTATCTTGAATGCCCTTCAAATCGCTTCTAAGTTCGTTTAACTGACCTTGAATGCTTGGAGCAGAATTTTGATTCTGGCTGTTTTCTGGATTAAGCTGGTTTCCTAAATTCAAGCCGTTAACCTGCTCTAGGCTTTTGGAAGCGGATTTTTCCCACATCAAAAATATTATTACTATTATTGCTACTGTGACAAGAATCATTATTAAACTGCCGACAAAACCCTTCATAGGGAATTTTCAATTTTCAATTATCAATTTTCAAACAATATCTAAATTTATAAATATTTGAAACATTGAAGCATTGGAAATTGTTTAGAAATTAAAAATTTAAAATTAGAAATTATTCTAATATTGCCTTTATCCTTCTTACTCCCGCCGAGGAGCTTTCCTCTTTTAATATTTTGAAATTTCCCAAAACCCCCGTTCTTTCCACATGAGGTCCTCCGCATATTTCCATAGAAATAACTTCCTCTGACTTAGGATCAAAAACCGTATAAACTTTTACTCTTTCCGCGTATTTTTCTTTGAAAACTCCCATTGCTCCTTGATTAATCGCTTCTTGAAATCCCATTTCCTCACATTTTACCGGAAGATCCTTGGAAATGGTTTCGTTTACCAAGATTTCTACTTCCTGTTTTTGTTTGTCGCTCATTTTTTCATCATAAGAGAAGTCAAAGCGTAATCTTTCCGAGGTAATGTTAGATCCCTTTTGCGTAACTTCCTCTCCAAGAACTTTCCTCAGCGAAGCCAGAAGCAGATGGGCGGCGGTGTGAAGTCTAATTGCCTTTTCGCTCGTACTGGCAAGGCCTCCTCTAAACATTCCCGCAGTGGCTGTTCTTGAGCGCTTTTGATGCTCCCTCAGCTCTTTTTTAAAGTTTTCTTCATCAACGCTTAATCCCCTTTCTTCAGCAAGTTCTTGCGTAATTTCCAGAGGAAATCCATATGTCTGATACAGGTTGAATGCTTCTGTTCCGCTGATATTTTTTCCGAAGCTGGCCAGTTTGTCAAATTCGCGAAGCCCTTTTTCCAGAGTTTTCTGGAATTTTCCCTCTTCCTCATCCAGTCCGGCGATGACTTTTTCAATATTCCTTGGAAGTTCAGTGTAGGCATTCCGATATTCAAAAGCCACCACTTTGGCTATTTCTTTTGTCCAAAGCTCCTGTTTTATTCCGAGCTTCTTTCCGTGACGAAGGGCCCTTCTGATTAATCTTCGGGCGACATATCCTTGCCCGAGGTTGGAAGGTCTAATTTCCTTGTCATCAGCCATAATAAAAGTTGCTGCTTTGAGATGGTCGGCGATAATCCGGAAACTTGATGTTCGGGATTCATAAATCGTATTTGAAAGCCCTGCTATTTTTCTTAAAAGCGGCTCAAATATTTCCGTATCAAAAACACTTTCCTTTCCGTTTACGACTGCCAGGGTTCTTTCCAGTCCCATTCCGGTGTCGACATTTTGCTGGGAAAGCTTTTCATATTTCTTGTCGGGAGTTTTTCTAAATTCCATAAAGACATCGTTCCAAATCTCAATTAGTCTGAAAGAATTTACCAATTTTTCAAAGCTGTCATTGATTTGTCCTTCTTTCGGGCGGGTATCATAATACATTTCCGTATCTGGTCCGCACGGACCTGTTTCTCCGGCGATCCAAAAATTATCTTCTTTTCCCGATGGGATAATGCGAATATTTCCGCGTATCATTCCGTCATCGCTGACCTCAGCTGTTATTCCCGCTTTTTTAAAAGTTTTTCTCCATATCTCAATTGCTTCATTATCCCTCGGTATTCCGTCCTCTCCGCGGAAAACAGTCACATAAATTCTGTTTGGATCAAGCCCCAGTCCAACTTTCTTGTCAGTGAGAAATTCAAAACTCCATTCGATTGATTCTTTTTTGAAATAGTCTCCCAAGCTCCAATTCCCCAGCATTTCAAAAAAAGTAAGATGGCGGTTGTCGCCTACTTCGTCAATGTCTCCCGTGCGTATGCATTTTTGCACATTGACAAGTCTTTTTCCTTCTGGATGCTTTTCTCCGAGAAGATATGGGACCAAGGGATGCATCCCGGCGGTCGTAAAAAGCACGGAAGGGTCATTTTCCGGAATTAAAGAGGCGCTGGGAATAACCGCATGATTCTTTGACTTGAAAAAATCAAGGTATTTTTGCCTTAATTCCTGGGCGGTCATAAAATTACTAGCTTATTAGTTAGTATATAATTCTGTCAAGTTCTCCCTTTATTATATCTCTGGCATCGCTTTCACTTATATTCAACAACAGTGCGCTTTCTAAAAAAATGCTGTATGCTCTTTCAAATTTTTTTATTTCTTCATCCATTTTTTCCGCCTGAACCAAGCTAAAACCTATCGGAAGTTCTCCATTTTTTGATTTGTAATCGCTTGCTTTTGATGACAACTTGTCTTTTATGTTTCCCATATTTATTATAACTTAATTAATTTATTAAAATAGAAAACTTTAAAAACTTTATAGCTTATCTAAATGGCTTTCTTTTTTAAAACCTTGATTTCTTTCATCATTTCCATTTGCTTAAAGCGGAGCCTTTTTAAGTTCGTGTCTTTTTCTGAAATTTCCAGATCCAAAAGATCTTTTTTCCTCTTGAGTCTCCTAAGATCCATTTCGTATTCAACGATAATTTTTTCATTCTTTCTAAAATCTGATTCCATAATAATCAGCTGCATCCTAAGCCGGTTTTTTTGTCCGCTGTCGGGATTATTGCTACTTATCATAGGCTTAATTATCCTTACTTTGATTGATTAATTTTCGTACTTCCTCTAAATTTACGTTTTTTCTCTGAGCTTTAAATTTTTTGGGGGCAATATGCTTTATCTGGCTCAAATTGAGCGGTTTTTCTTTGGAAATGAAAAATTTGGGCTCTATACTCTTATTCTCATCCTTTTTGGGAATATTTTTGGCGGGAATTTTTTCCACCAACTCTCTTTTATCTCTGCCCTTAGCCATTAGTCTTTGATAATCTTTGAAGCATTCCTTGCAGAAAGTCGGCCTTTTTCCATCCGGTTTAAAAGGAATTTTTATCGCTATTCCGCAACTATCACAAACAGAATCGAATATTGTTTTTTCAGTCGGAGCATGGTTAGTGTTCTTTTCTTCCTGAAAAGAATTATTTGCAGTCAGGTAATCTTTTTTTTCTGAAATGTTTTTTTTCTGAGTTTCTATTTTTTGCGGCTTGCCTTCTTCCATTTCCTCTTCTTCTTTTGCAATTATTACTCCGCTCCAGCGGGCAATTTTTTCTTCGACTTCCGCTCTATTTGCAGTATAGCGCTCCCGGGTAACCTTAATCACCTTTTCTCCGTTTTGCTTCGTATTATCAAGGCTTATCGGGGGAAGGGTTGAAGCGGAGAAAGCGTCTCCGGCTATTCCGTCAATCATCAATTTCAAATAAACGTGGAATTTGGGCAAATTAACCAAGTCATTGGCGGTAAAAATAGGGAAAAATTCTTTTTCCAGAAATTCGGAATCCATTGCTCCTACTCGGAAGGAAATAATCGTTCCAGCGTTCCCAAAAATCGCGTCTCTGACTCTTTCTTCTACTTGAGTGATATATTGGTTTGCCAGCGTCAAATTCAACCGGTATTTTCTTGCCTCTGACAATATATTAGCGAAAGATTCGGTAGCAAAGTTCTGAAATTCATCCACATAAAGATAAAAATCGTTTCTCTCATTTTCCGGCATGTCCACGCGGGCCATTGCGGCCAGTTGTATTTTGGTAATCATCATTGCTCCGATAAGTGCACTATTGTCTTCCCCAATCCTTCCTTTGGAAAGGTTTAAAATCAGTATTTTTTTATTATCCATAATCTCCCTGATGTCGAAAGAAGACTTCGTCTGTCCGACGATATTTCTAATAAGCGAGCTGGAAAGGAACTGGCCGACCTTGTTTTGAATCGGAGAAATTACTTCTTGAAGCACTCTTTCGTTCCATTTCGAAAATTCATCCACCCAGAAGGATTTTACCACCGGATCAGTTATCTTCTCCACTACCCGATTCCTGTATTTTTTATCCACCAATATTCTTGTCACTCCCAGAAGCGTCGCACCGGGATATTCCAAAAGCCCCAGAATGGCATTCCGCAGAATATATTCCAACCTTGGCCCCCAGGAATCGGCCCATATTTTTTTGAAAACACCGACCAATCCCGAAGCAATAAGATGGCGGTAGGCGGGATCCACTTTCTCCATTACATTAAAAGCGATGGGATAATCCTGATCAGCCGGGTTGAAGTATATGACGTCATTTATGCGATGGGAAGGTATGGCTTTTATCAGTTTTTCTGCCGTGTCTCCATGGGGATCAACAAAACACACTCCTCTGTCATTTTGGATATCTTGAATAGCCAAATGCTCCAGAAGATTGGTTTTTCCCATTCCAGTTTTTCCAATTACATAAATATGCCGGCGGCGATCGTCGGTTTTTATTCCAAAAATTCTTTCTTGGTTTCTAAAATTTGTTTTTGCAAAAAACGCGATATCGGACATAAAAAGTCAAAAATTAAAAGTCAAAAGTAAAAAACAAGGAGATATTACTTTTTATTTTTTACTTTTACCTTTTTACTTTGTTAAATCGGCAGATTGGACGGCGCGGCACCCCTCCTGGCTTCTACTCTTGGAACTGAGGGGGCGACGATAGACATATCTGGAAAATGAAAAATAGTGGCAAGTTCGGCAGTGCTCATGTGCATATTTACGCCCTCAGGATCGCGATCTAAATATCTTTTATATATTTTTCTTTGCCTATATCTCATTCTTGGCTGGGTAGCAATATATAGGGAATAGGTTTTAGAATCGTTATTGGGCTTAAATCCGTTGAGATTCATGTCAGCAAACTGCTTAAAAGCGCCAAAAAAAGCGGAAATAGACCATGTCTTATCTTGGTTAAATTTTTCCTTTTTTCCAAGATAAATATACCGCAGCTTTGTCCTAAAAAAACTTTTTCCGGCATTTTCCTCCATGGCTTGAAGAGCAAATTTTTCCTGGGTGGTAAGCGGGGCTTCAATAGACAAGCTCTGTTGCTGGGTTTTTGCTTCAGTTTTGAATTCAGGCTCTCCGAATATTCCCGAGAAGATATTACTGATGACGTCCATAAAATCAGAAGCTATTCTCTTTGAAAATTCTTCCGGTTTTTTTACGCCTAACACCTCATCGCGCACCGCTTTTGCTTCTTTTTTGCTCCAGTCAGGAGGATCCGGAGCTATTAAAAATTGTATCCAAACATGCTGGTCTTTTCCTACCTTGCCAAGATATTCCAAAACAGAGGCCAGGGGATCTATCATTTTTCCCGTAACGTCCTCTTTGAAATACTGGTAGGTCAATATTGGATATACATCCTTCTTGGTGGGCTCGATGTCTGTTCCCCAGAGTTCCCATTCGCTATTGGGAAGTATTTTGGGAAATTTTTTTGTATAATCTTCAACTTCATTTATTTCCATGTCGGGATATTGGGCATATAAATTCGCCTCAACTAAATTTCTAAAATCCTTGATGGTTCTGATATAAAAATGGATTTTACCTTCTTCACTTACTAGCTCAAGAGAAAAGAGGGTCGGTAAAAGGCCGGCGATGTATTTTTCGTGGGCGCTGAAGCCCTTGTCTGTTCCAGAAAGGGCATTATAAAAAGATTCCATCAATTTCGGGCTTTTTTCGATATTTCTGGGAGGAATAAGCTCTAAAACTGAGAAATTAAGGGAAAATAAATAAGCCCTTTGGATGTGCTTCATCCAAAGGAATATAAAAAGCTCATAAAAAGCCTTGGGAAGAATAAGAAACCAAGTGTAGGAAAAAATTTTCCATATTACTGGAAAGGTTTGCGCAGTATCTCTAAAGGTAGCTAAGATCAATTCCATTTTATTTTATTTATCTTGTGCTTAATTTCGTTGAATTACGCAGGTCTCTTTTAATTAAAACAACCCTGTTTTTAGCTATGTTTTTTAAATGTATAGCTGTTTTTTCCGATTTTTTCAAAGAAGTTGTTTAAATTTATATTGATAGTGGCTTTTTTTACCTTTTTTAATTTTAAGACTTTTGAAACTATCTCTTCTTTTTCCATCGGATTTACATTTTCTTTCAGTATATTTTCCAAAATTTCCTTTACAGTTCCTTTTTTATATCCCCACTCAGAAAGGGCATATGTACCTCTTCCAACCAGAACAAAACGTTCATCTTTTATTAGTTCATTATGCACGGTTTGAGGATGAGTTTTCCTTTTTCCGGGTAATTTTTCATCTATTATTTTTGTAATTTCCCTGAAATGAAGCGGCTTACCAGTTTCTTTAAAAACTAAATAAATTTTTTCTCTTGTTCCCTTAGGATTTATCATTTTGGAGCTTGAAACTCCCCATTTTCCAAAACTATTTTCCTTAATTTCCTTTGAAGGAAGCAGGAGGTTGAAAACTTCTGTTTGTTCAAGTTGGGGATATTTTCTAGCAATCTTTTCGGCGAAGTCATCCCTATTTATCGGCTCCTCGAATTCTTTAAGAATTGCTATTGCCTCGCTTTTCAAATTTTTCCAAAAATTAA
>CAYTRS010000012.1:0-3900 GCA_964440305.1 uncultured Bdellovibrionales bacterium | reverse complement strand
TCGAATTCTTTAAGAATTGCTATTGCCTCGCTTTTCAAATTTTTCCAAAAATTAAAATCAAAACCTGAAAGAAACCATGATTTTTCAATTTCTGAATGTTCCTTGATTGGAAGAATATCCTCCGCTAGTTCCAAAAAGAGCCTTACTATTCCCCTATCCCCCTCTTTCGAAACAATTGAAAATATCTCCTCTTCCCTGATTATACCATTTCTATCTTTTATAGTAAAATATATCTTGTCTGATAATTTCTTTGAGATATTTTTCACATCTGATTTTTTCAGCTTTTTGATTGATTCATTGATAATCTGCCTGACTCTTTCCCTTGAAATCCCGTACTTTTTTCCTATTTCTTCTAAGGTTCGTGCTTCTTTTTCTCCTATTCCATACCTCATTTTGAGCATTTTTTGGGAACGCGCTGAAACAGCGGAAATTATTTTGTCAGCTTCCCTGGGTAAAAAAATGGCGGAGATGCCATTTTTTTGATTATGATTTTTTTGATTTTCTAAGGCGGTCATTTTACCTGAATTATGTTTTTTTCGTTCAAGTAAGATTAACACATAATGTTTATTTTTGTCAAGGGTTTATAATATAATTTATACATTAAATATTTTTTTAAATCTTTTTTATTTTCAACAAAAAACCGCTGGCACCTAGAGGTGAGATTTAAGGAGGATCGAATCAAATTGTGCCCTTGAGAGGAATCGGACCTCTGATCTTCGGTTCCGGAAACCGACGCTCTATCCACTGAGCTACAAGGGCAATGTTTATTAAATTATAAAAAATACATCTTTAAATTTTTTTAAATTTAGTTAATTGGTGCATATATGCCAATCTTTATTACAGATTAGCATAACCCTGCTATTAAATAAAAGAAAGGGCAGTCAATGTGCGACTACCCTTTTTAAAATAATCATTTTCTCTCCCAGTGCCAAATGATATTAGCTACGGGTTTAAAAAAAAGAATCAAATACATTATTGATAAGGTTGCTATTCCTTCCCAGGTTTTTCCCATTGAAACTGAAACCGTGAATGCCGCAGGAGGCATAATAACAAGTGGCTTTGGCAGTCGGATATAATTTTTGAAATGATACCATTTCAAGTCGAAAAACATAAATGATATTTGCAGTACTGTGCATACTATTATTATCGCATTGAACCAGCAGATAGGAACCTGATTTTTAAAAACAAACACGCTGCAAAGCATTACGGCCGCGGCCGGACAAGGAAGTCCGCAGAAAATATCGCTCCTCTCCCCGCACGCATTTTTTTTCCCGATCATATAGTGAACGAGCCTAGTTAGCGTTGCTAATGCGTATCCTATGGCAATTGGCGCGCCAATCCCGTTGATATAAACTAGCCAGGCCGGAGCTATTCCAAAAGAAACAAAATCCGCCATACTGTCTTTAAGGCTGCCCCATTTTGATGATGACAAGCCGTATTTTAAGGAAATAGTTCTCGCTGCCAGGCCGTCCAGTATGTCAAGTACTGCCGCTATAATAATAAGAGCAGAGGACATTGTAATGTCTTTATCAGCAAAATAAATTGCCACAATCCCACAAATAACATTTCCAACAGTGATGCTATCCGCCCAAAAGCGAATAGTGTTTTTACTTATCTTATATGCCACAGACAAAATACACAGTCCAATGATTATATTTGTCCATAATCCAATCCACAACGGCCACCATTTCCAATTTGGAAACAGATTTATAGCTATCCATAAGACGAATCCAAGCGCAATCTGATTTCCAAATTTTATTTTACTTAATTTCGTATGTTCGTATATGTCTTTATTTTCGTCTCCTCTCGACTTTCTGACTATATATAAAATCAAGTATGCGGGAAATTCAACAAGAAACAATATGACAAACTCTGTGTAGCCGATAAAAACGCTTCCCCAATAAGCCAGTATTGGAAGTATATACATTCTATCTATCAATCCATCAAG
This sequence comes from uncultured Bdellovibrionales bacterium, assembly GCA_964440305.1. GTDB lineage: Bacteria > Patescibacteriota > Minisyncoccia > Moranbacterales > JAKLHP01 > CAYTRS01. The sequence goes on along the minus strand of CAYTRS010000012.1, from coordinate 1,952 downwards.
AACAGCTCCCTTTTTTGTGCTTATTCCCAAATGTCTTGCTACTTTTCCGTCAAACCAATCAGTGAGGCAAAAAAATATATAAGCAACAAGCTCGAGGTAGGGATTTACAAACTTAAAGGCAATGACAATAATTACCCCGGGAACCCTGCTTAGAGTCCAGGTATTTGGGCTTATAATGGAAGCTTTTTTCGTTATCCATTTAACCCATTCCTGTTTCTCTTGAAAATCAGGATCTGAAACAAATCGCAAAATAAACCAGAAATATTCTTTCATGGCAACCCTCCATTTACTTATCTAATTTATATATTAATTTCTCAAAGAACTCTTATCTATTTCATTCAAAGAATAATATCACAAACAAAAAATAAATAAAAGCCCCTGATTAATTGTGTTTACAATTAAAATCAAGGGCTTTTTTATTTTAAGAGAAGCTGTATAGCGCTGACCATTGAGCTCTTTTTGAAGGCCTTTGATGTTTAATAAAGCAAATTTCCTTCTCATTCTCATCCTCATTCTTGTGAAGACAACTGCAACAGGAAAAATTGTGCCAATTCCTCCTGCATGCATATTCAAGGCATATTTCTTGGTAAAATCTGCAATTATATTTCTTCACTCTGACCATCGGAGAATCTGAATTTCTTCTCAAAATTCTCGTAATCACTATTTCTCCTCCAAGATTTTTTGTTTGCAATCTTTCTAAACCATCTTCCTCCAAAACTATTTTTTCCCCTCTCATTTTTCTCCTCCTTTTTCTGTTAAAGATCCTTTAAAAAAACTACTCTCTCACTTTCATTTTCCATTCCCTTTCGAGGTTCTCTCTTATCTTTTTCATAAAATCATCAATTTCAGCACCTTCCAGCGTTTTTTTATTTGAACCGAAAATTATATGAAAAGCATAACTTGTTGTCCCGTCTTCAAAATCAAAAATATCAAACAAATCAACATCCAAAACAATCTCTCCTCCTGATTTTTGAATTGTGCGCAAAATATCATCAACTCTCACATCAGCGTCATCCGAAACCATGGAAATATCCCTGATTGAAATGGGATATTTTTGAAGAGGAACAAATTCCAGCTCCTCTCTTGAGATTTCCAAAAGCTTATCCATTTCAAACTCAAACATTGCCACTCTTTCATGAATTCCAAAATTAACAAGAATAATTGGATTTATTTCTCCCACGCAACCAAAGGATTCTCCACTTTCTTCAATTTTTATTTCTGCAAATCTTCCTCCGTGCCAAAGAGATATCGGGGTTCTTCTGGGAACAGCTTCAAAATCATCATAATAAAAATTCGCTATTCCAACTCTCTTAAGCAACGAACTTACCTGTCCCTTAATTTCATAAAAGCTTTTTGCATTTTCTCGTTCTTTTTCTTTCTTACTTCTTTTGCGAGTCGTTGTTGCCCCTATAAGCATGGTTTTTTCTTCCGGAAGAACACCGCCATTCGGCCAATAAACTTTTCCCGCCTCAAAAACAGCCATTTTTTCAAATTCATTAATGTTGTCGCGTATGTTTTTGAGTATATTTGGAATAAGGCTTGTTCTTAGAAGATCCTGATCCGGATTCATCGGATTGGCCAGTTCCAGGTGTTTTATTCCGGTCATATCAGAAAGACCTGCATCCATTTTGCTGTAAAAAGAGTAATTATACAATTCTGAAAAGCCATTTCCAACCAAAATATCTTTTACCAATCTTTCAAACTTATTTGGATTTGAAATTTTCGGACTTTGAAGCGGAACCATGGGAATTTGCGACCTTATGTTTTCATAACCATAAATTCTTCCAATTTCTTCAATCAAATCTTCCTGAGTTTCAAGATCAAGTCTGAAAGTCGGAATTTCGCATTCCAAAACCTTTCCCCTTGTTTTGGTCTTTATTTCAAGCAAATTTAATATTTTTGAAATATCTTTTTGGGATATTTTTTCACCGAGAAGTTTTTCAACATACTCA
>CAYTRS010000011.1:0-18293 GCA_964440305.1 uncultured Bdellovibrionales bacterium | reverse complement strand
CAATGATTAAATTTAAAAAACTTTCATTTTTATGAACTACAACTTAGAAGAAAGAACCAAGGAATTCAGTAAAGAGATAATAAATTTTCTTTTAGCAATAAAGAAACATAAAATTAATGAAAATATAATTTCTCAATTAATTCGCTCAGCAACAAGTGTCGGAGCTAATTACTGCGAAGCAAATGGAGCCAGTTCCAAAAAGGATTTTAAAAATAAAATATTCATTTGCCGGAAAGAAATACAAGAAACAAAATATTGGATCGAACTTCTAGCGGAAGCTAATCCGGAAGAAAAAGAAAAATTGAAAAAAATCTGGAAAGAAGCGCATGAATTAACGCTCATATTCAATAAAATATCCAGTAGTTTAAAAGATTGATTCATTAAATTATTGAAAATTGTTTAAAAATTGAAAATTAGAAATTGAAAATTATGAAAATCGGAATTGTCGGTTTGCCCAATGTGGGCAAAAGCACATTGTTCAAGGCTTTGACAAAAAAACAAGTTGATATCAGCAATTATCCTTTCTGCACGATTGAGCCGAATGTCGGAATTGTGGAAGTTCCGGACGAAAGACTGCAAAAACTTGCCGATATGTCAAAAAGCCGGAAAATTGTTCCGGCGGTTGTTGAATTTGTGGACATTGCCGGATTGGTAAAAGGCGCCAGTGAAGGAGAAGGATTGGGAAATAAATTCTTGGCGCACATTCGGGAAGTGGACGCGATTGTTCAAGTTGTCCGCGTTTTTTATGATGAAAAGATAACCCATGTCCATAACCGCGTGAATCCCTTGGAAGACATTGAAATCATAAACACGGAACTTATTTTGGCTGACTTGGAAACCATTAAAAAGGGAGAGTTGAGAATTGAAAAGGAGGTTAAGGGAAATGTAAAAGGCTCTGGTAAGAAAATGGAAGCAATTCTTGAACTTAAAAAAAATTTGGAGGAAGGAAAGCTGGCGCGCGATACGGAAATAGATATGAAAAATGAAGATGTAAAAGAAATAATAAAAGAGTTGTCCCTTCTTACCATGAAGCCGGCGCTATACATATATAATGTAAAATCAGGCGGTAATATTCCGGAAGAGCTAAAAACTTTTCCGTATGTCGCCTTGGATGTTAAAATAGAAGAAGAATTGTCCGAAATGACCGCGGAAGAAGCGAAAGAAATGGAAATGGAATCAAATTTGGGACAGCTTATCGTGAAAGCCTATGAACTTTTGGGACTAATCACTTTTCTTACCACCGGAGAAGACGAGTCCCGGGCTTGGACAATCAAAAAGGATTCTACTGCTCCGCAAGCCGGATCCGCGATCCACACCGATTTTCAGGAAAAATTCATCCGTGCCGAAGTGATTTTTTGGGAAAAACTTCTGGAGACAAAATCCTGGTCCAAAGCCCGCGAGCTGGGATGGCTCCGAACGGAAGGAAGGGAATATGTCGTCAAGGATGGAGATGTTATGGAATTTAAAATTTAGCAGTCGGTAATTTTAAATTTTCAATTTTAAATCAATTTTAAATTATAAAATGGACAAATCAAAGGAGTATAATCTTGAGTCAAGGACAATTAAATTTAGCGGAGAGATAATAGATTTTCTTAAAACTATTAAAAGAGATTCAATAAATAATCCTCTAATCAGCCAGCTTGTAAGATCATCTACTAGTATCGGAGCGAATTATTACGAGGCTAATGGCGCTAGTTCTAAGAAGGATTTCAAAAATAAAATTTTTATCTGCAAGAAAGAATGTCGTGAAACCAAATATTGGCTGGAAGTTATCGGAAGAGCTAATTTAGATCAGAAAGAAAAATGTCGTGAGCTTTGGAAAGAGGCTCAAGAACTTACCTTGATATTTTCAAAAATAATTCTAACAATTGAAAAAGGAGACAAAAATAATCGGTAATTTTAAGTTTTAAATTATAAATTTTAAATGAAATTCAAATTTATAAATTTTTTTAAAACATTTAGTAATTTAGAAATTAATTTAAAATTTAAAACTTAGCCTTTAAAATTTTACATCTCTCTTGACATAAGAGTGAAATTTTTTATATAATTTATTAGCAGTCAAGTGTTGCGACTGCTAAATATTTATGGCTGTCCCGCAACCAATTCCGATAAAGATAGATGCCCTTAAAGTTTCTACCTCGGAATCGCCTCGCCTCGTCGGCGAAGCAAGCTGCGGCTTAGCTTTTCTCTGAATCTAATAATTTAATAACGAATTGGTGCGGGATGCTCATTTTTGTAGCTACTCGTACCTCGCAGACAAAAATGGCAAAGCAAATAGAATACAGCGCGGAAGCGCGGAAAAAAGTCAAAATCGGCTTTGACAAAGTTGCCGATACGGTTAAAGTTACTCTCGGACCCAAGGGCAGAAACGTCATTTTAGACAAGGGCTTTGGAACTCCTACTATCACCAATGACGGAGTGACAATTGCCAAAGAAATTGATCTGGAAGATAAATTTGAGAATATCGGGGCGGAACTCATCAAGGAAGTGGCGGAGAAAACCAATGAAGCGGCCGGAGACGGAACCACTACTTCAACTGTCATTGCCCAAGCCTTGGTGCGCGAAGGCCTCAAGTTTGTGGAAACCGGAATAAGCCCGATTGGAATCAGGCACGGAATGGAAAAAGCCAAAGACGAGGCGATTGAAATTCTCAAAAAAAGCTCCAAAAAAATAAATTCCAAGGAAGAAATCTCCCAAGTCGCAACGATTTCGGCGGAATCCAAAGAGATGGGAGAAATGATCGCATCCGTTATGGAAAAAGTCGGAAAAGACGGAGTTATTACCGTGGAAGAATCGCAGACTTTCGGGTTATCCCAAGAAATTACCGAAGGGATGAATTTTGACAAGGGATATATTTCTCCGTATATGATTACTGATATCCAATCCCAAAAAGCGGAGCTCAAAGATCCCTACATTCTAATAACCGACAAAAAAATATCCGCCATTTCCGACATCTTGCCGGTTTTGGAAAAAATCACAGGGCAAGGAAAAAAAGAAATGGTGATCATTGCCGAGGAAGTTGAAGGAGAAGCGCTGGCAACGCTGGTTGTGAACAAGCTTCGCGGAGTGTTGAATGTTTTGGCAATCAAAGGGCCGGAATACGGAGACAGCCGCAAAGCAATGCTGGATGATATTGCTGTTTTGACCGGAGCACAGGTAATAAGCGAGGAAAAAGGAATGGATCTTAAAAAGATAGAACTCAATATGCTGGGAAGAGCCCAAAAGGTGATTTCCACCAAAGACGACACGACTGTTGTCGGAGGGAAAGGAAAAAAGAAGGAAATTGACGACAGAATCGGGCAGATAAAATCACAGATTGAAAATACGGAAAGCAGCTATGACAGGGAAAAGCTCCAAAAGAGAATGGCAAAGCTTTCCGGAGGAGTGGCGGTAATCAAAGTCGGAGCGGCAACCGAAACCGAGCTTACTTACATGAAGCACAAAATGGAAGACGCTTTGGCGGCGACAAAAGCGGCCGTGGAAGAAGGAATAGTGGCCGGAGGGGGAACTGCTCTGGCAAAAGTCTCTCAAGCTCTTTCTTTCAAGGGCGAGAAAATGGAAGAGCACGAAAACAGAGCCGGATATGAAACCTTGATAAAAGCCCTGAACGAACCGTTGAAACAGATAGTCAGCAACGCGGGCAAAAAGGATCCGGCAGTAGTTTTCAATGAAGTAGCGAACAGTAAAAATATCAATTACGGATATAATGCCAGCGAAGACAATTACGAGGAAGACATGATAAAATCAGGAATTATTGATCCTCTTAAGGTTACCCGGACAGCGCTGGAAAATGCGGTATCTGTGGCGGCGATGCTTCTTACCACGGAAGCGGTGGTAACAGACAAGCCGGAAAAGAAGGAAGAACACATGCACGGTCCGGAAATGGGCGGAATGGGAGGAATGATGTAACTAAAAAACCCCGCCGAAGAGGCGGGTTTTTTAATGGGTTAATAGTTAAAAATTAATTAGTCAAAAATTTTGGCGTTCGGGGCGGACGAATTAACTTATGTGGTTTTGAAATTTGAGATTAGATATGATATAATATGAATATCAAATCATTCGCGTCATTCCTGCCTCATCGGCAGGCAGGCGGGTGCAAGTTTGTATTACTTGTGCCGCTTATATAAAAACAAAAATGAAAAAGGCCTTAAAATTTTGCTGCGACGGGCTCAATCTCAAAAAACAGGCGGAAGAACTGGGGGTTAGCGTTTGGCAAACGCCCAATTTCCTCTTTGTCTTGATGGGACTCATCATTATAATCGCGATGACAGCGGTCTATTTTGCCGCACAAAAATACAGCTCTCCGGAAATATTGGTGTTGGGGGAAGCGATTGTGGTTTCAATTATTCTGGCCATTGGAAATTCGATTATCAATACGGTTGAAGAAGTGGCAAAAATCAACAAAATGAAGTCGGAATTCGTTTCCATTGCTTCCCATCAGCTTCAAACCCCTCTCTCGGAGATAGGCTGGGAAATAGAGCTTTTGATGAATAAGCACAGAAAAGGATTGGATGCCAAACAAAAAGAGCTGATTGAAGATATTACCCATTCCAATTTTAAAATGAAAAGGCTGGTTAGCGATCTTTTGGATGTTGCGCGAATTGAGCAGGGAAGGCTGTTTCTAAGCCGTGATCCGATTGATTTTTTGAAAGTTGTCGGAGAAGTGGTTGAAGACAACAAGATTTTGGCCAAATCGATGAGTGTTGAAATAAAGCTGGTAAAGCCGGAAAGTTTGCCTATTCTCAATCTGGACAAAAGAAGAATTAAAGTGGCTCTGGATAATCTTATTTCCAATGCGATCAAGTATATTGAAAAAGGCGGATATGTCGAAATAAAAGTGGAAAAAGGCAAGAATGATGTTATCGTATCGGTCAAAGACAACGGAGTTGGCATTCCTGAAAATCAGCAGGGAAATATTTTTGAAAAGTTTTTCCGCAGCAAGAACGTTGTCAGATACCAGACTCATGGCACCGGACTGGGACTTTATATCACCAAGAACATTATTGAACAGTCGGGAGGAAAAATTTGGTTCAAGTCCATTGAAGGCATCGGATCAATTTTTTCTTTCTCATTGCCGATAAATAATAAATAAATAGTTCACGGTCCACAGTCGACAGACAAAATAAGTTATACTGTGAACCGCAGAATAATAACTGTGAACTAAAAATAATATGGAAAACAAGAAAAAAATATTGATTGTGGAAGATGATTCAAAAATGCAGATGGCGCTCGCAGAATTTTTTTCTTCCGACGGATTTGATGTTGTCAAGGCTTCCGACGGAGAAGAGGGAATAGTTCTCGCGAAAAAAGAAAATCCCGACATAATCCTTTTGGACATAATCCTGCCGAAAAAAGACGGATATGAAGTAGTTTCCGATTTAAAGAGTGAAGAAACCACCAAAAATATCCCTGTTGTCATTCTTACAAATCTGGGAAGCGTGAATGATGTGGAAAAAGCGATAAAACTGGGAGCAACTACTTATCTTGTAAAATCCGAATACGGTTTGGAAGAAATAGTGAAAAAAGTGAAAGAAATAATAAAATAGCTATAAAAGTTCATAAAGTTCATCAGGTTTATAAAGTTATAAAGCACAATGATAAAACCTTATAACTTTAAAAACTTTATAACTCCGGCTTATGCGGATTGAAAACAAAAGGCTAAGAGATTTTTTGCTGGATAGCAACATCCTGGCTAAGGATAAAATTGAAGAAGTTTTTTTGGAGGCGGAAACTGGCAAACAACAGTTAGGCGACCTTCTTTTGGCAAAAGGCCTTGTCAGCGAAAACGATCTTCGCCGGATGTATTCTTATATTTTGGGCATTCCTTTCGTGGATCTTTCAAAATCTGTAATTCCCCATGAAGTTCTGCAGATAGTTCCCGAGCCGATTGCCAAGAAATACAGCGTGGTTTCCTTTGAAAAAGAGGGAAACAATTTAAAAGTGGCGATGCTTAATCCGGAAGATCTCCAAACAATTGATTTTATCCGCAAAAAAACCGGATTTAAAATAACTCCCTGCCTTACTTCTGCCGAAAGCATAAAAATCATCCTTAAGCAATATGAAAAAAGCCTCAAAGCTGAATTCGGAGACATAATCACCAAAGACGCGGAAAGCGTTCAAAATGAGGAGAAAGATGAGGAAGATTTGGAGAAAGTAGCCCAAGGGCTTCCCATTATTCGGATAGTAGACACTCTGATCAAACACGCAATTCTCCAGTCGGCAAGCGACATCCATATAGAGCCGCTGGAAAAAGAAGTGGTGGTAAGATACCGGATTGACGGAATTCTTCATGATGCGATGAGCCTTCCCAGGGAAATTATGCCGGGAATTATCGCCAGGATTAAGGTTCTTTCCAGCTTGAAGCTGGATGAGCATAGATTGCCGCAAGACGGAAGAATCAAGATTGAAAAAGACGACTACAAATTCTCCCTTCGTGTCAGCATCATTCCCGTTTTTGAAGGGGAAAAAATCGTAATGAGGCTTTTGGATGAATCTGCCAAAGGCCTGACGCTTGAAAAAATGGGGCTTTGGGGAAAAGGGCTGGAAATAATCCATCAGGAGATAAAAAAACCCAACGGAATGATCCTAGTTACCGGTCCGACCGGATCCGGAAAAACAACCACCCTCTATACGATAATGGACATTCTGAACGAGCCGGGAGTGAATATCAGCACGGTGGAAGACCCGATTGAATATCGGATGCAGAGGATCAATCAAACCCAGGTGAATCCGAAAATCGGAATGACTTTTGCCACCGCCTTGCGGGCGCTTTTGCGCCAGGACCCGGATATCATAATGATTGGAGAAATTAGGGATAAGGAAACAATGCAAATTGCCATTGAATCAGCCATGACGGGACATCTGGTGCTCTCCACTCTCCATACGAACAGCGCGGCGGGAACTCTGCCCAGGCTTATTGACATGGGGGCGGAATCCTTTCTGATAGCTTCAACTGTCAATGTAATTGTCGCGCAAAGGCTTGTCCGCAAACTCTGTTTGGAATGCCGGGTGAAATACAGACTTAATGAAAAAGAAGTGAAAACTCTGGAAACTAACTATAATATGAAAGAAATTCTGGATTATATCAAAAGCGTTCCGGATCTTAAAAAAACGGTGCCGGAGGGAGCCGATTGGACAAGTATAGATCTTTATAAAGCCAAGGGATGTGATAAGTGCGGAAAGGAGGGATATAAGGGCCGTTCGGGAGTATATGAAGTTTTGGGCGTGAATGATGAGATTCAAAAGCTTATCATTTCCATGGCTTCCGCGGATGACATTGAAAAGAAGGCCAAGGAGCAGGGAATGGCTACGATGATTGAAGACGGTTTCGCAAAAATTGTTCAAGGGACAACTTCTATTGAAGAGGTTTTGAGAGTAACTAAAGAATAATGTCAAAGCTCAAATTCCAAATGTCAAATCAAATCCAAAATTCAAATATTTAAATTTTTGTCATTTGGATTTAGACATTAATTGGAAATTTGGATTTTGTCATTCGGATTTAATAATATGAAGTATATTTACACCGCAAAAAGCAGTTCCGGAGAAACCAAGGGAGGGGAAGTGGAAGCCTCGAATGAAAAGGCGGTTGCCATGCAACTTCGCTCAGAGGGGATGATTTTGACTTCCCTTAAGGCAGTAGAAGAAAAAAAGAGCAAAATCAGCGTTAATTTTTTGGACCGTTTTATGTCGGTTCCGCTTAAGGAAAAAATGGTTTTTGCGCGCAATTTGAGCGTAATGATAAGCTCCGGCCTCACTATTTCGCGGGCGCTTAATAATCAGACGCTTCAGGTAAAGAACAAGACTTTCAAAAATATTCTTGCCAAAATTTCTACCGATGTCCAAGAGGGAAAAGCTTTTAGCGACGCTTTGGCAAGATACCCCTCGGTTTTCAATGAACTTTTTGTGAATATGGTTAAGGTTGGAGAAACAGGAGGAAATTTGGAGGAAGTTCTGAATATTGTCGCCTCACAAATGGAAAAAGAGCACGACCTTATCAGCAAAGTAAGAGGAGCGCTGACTTATCCGGCGGTAATTATCGTGGCGATGATCGGAATTGCAGTCCTCATGCTTACCTATGTCCTTCCGAAAATTACCGGAGTTTTCAAAGACATGGATGTCGTGCTACCTCCCACCACCCGGTTTATCATCGGCTTGAGCGATTTTTTCAAGAATCACAGCATCCTTGTCATTCTAATTTTTATTTTTCTGGCAGTTTTCATAAAGCTTTTTTATGCCACTGGTTCGGGCAAAAAATTTTTCAGCCTTCTTTATATCAAAATTCCAGTTATAAAAAATATTGTTATAAAAGTTAATTGCGCCCGATTCGCACGCATTTACAGCTCCCTTATCAAAAGCGGAGTTTCAGTGATTGATGCTCTGGGAATTATTTCCAGAACTCTTGGAAATTATTATTACAAAACGGCTGTGAAAAATGCCATTGAACAGATTCAAAAGGGCGTGACTTTGAGCAAGGCCATTTCGCAGTATCCGGATATTTTTCCGCCTCTTGTTTTCCAGATGATGGAGGTTGGAGAAGAAACCGGAAAGACGGATACGGTGCTCATGAAATTGGCGCAATTCTATGAAGAAGAAGTGGATCAGATTACCAAGAATATGTCTTCAATTATTGAGCCGGTGCTGATGATTTTTATTGGAGGGGCAGTCGGATTTTTTGCCGTTTCCATGCTCCAGCCGATGTATTCTTTGATGGAAAACATAAAATAAAATTTTTAAATTTTTAATTTTATAATTTTTAAATAATTTCCAATGCTTAAATTTTTTAAACATTTAGAAATTTAAGAATTATTTACAAAATTAAAAATTCAAAAATTATAAGTTTCCATAAGGGCTTTACCATCATTGAAGCCTTAGTTTTCCTATTCATATTCACCGTATCCGTGCTTTCTCTTTATAATGCTTTCAATATAGGAATAAACTATATCATTGAAACAAAAAAGAAAATGGGAGCAGTTTCCCTGGCCAACGAGGAGATTGAAAAGATAAGAAATCTGGGATATGAAAATCTTTCCTCCGGAGCAGCGGAAAATGTTGAAATGACAAAAAACGGCATTAGTTATTATGTGACTACCAATATCAACGACTTTGACGATGCGCAAGACGGAAGCATTCCGGAAGACTCGGTTTCCTGGGATTATAAGAAAATAAATATAAAAGTAAATTGGATATTAAATGACGAAAGCAAAAAAATCGAACTGAATGCCATTGTCGTTCCGCCGGTAAGGGAAGAAGACGCCAGCAAGGGTTATTTGCGCCTTCATATCATAGACCAGAACGGAAATGGTCTTCCCAGCGCTTCTTTAAGCATCAGGGATTTGACGGATAATGAGCTTATTTATTCCGGAAGCGCCAATTCCAGCGGAGATCTTTTTTTAACAGGACTTGATCCCGGACTCCATAAAATAACAATAGGCGATGCCAATAATTATTATCCCGTGGAAACGCTTGATGAAACCGGAATTTTTGATCCTTCTGACGGTCACGCTGAAATAGTAGAAAAAACGCTGACAGAAAAAAACATTCAAACGGATAAAGTTTCTGTTCTTAATGTTTCCCTGAAAGACACCTTCGGAAATATTGTTGCTAATCTCGGATTTGATATTTCCGGCGGGAAATTTCTAGGAACCGAAAATGGGACTACGGCCATTTATGGATTTTCCGATACTATTTCAGGAAGCGATGGAACGGAAAGTTTTTCCGATATGAGTTTCGGTCCATACTTCTTTTCTTTTACAGATCTCAATGATGAGTCAAATTCCGTTCAATATCAATTTCTATGGCTGAATCCGATAAGCGATTTGGAAAACAAAATATCGCTTAATGCAAATGAAACCTTGGAAGCGGAAGCAATATTGGCTTCAGAAGTAGAACATTCGCTTCTGGTTGAGGTCGCAGACAGCATTACCGCAGCTCCCATTGCTGATGCCAGCGTAAAAGTTCAACTGGCAAGCGATCCATTGCTATACGATGTCACTCTCACAACCAATGCTTTCGGTAAAGCTTATTTTCCGGAAACGCCAAGCACAATGACGAATTCCAATTACAACATAAGCATTTCAGCATCCGGATACAATGACTTAAATGATACTGCCGACGTGAGCGGTTTTACCAATAAAAGCATTTTACTTACCGAATCAATATAAATCACTTTTCCATGCCAAATCTAACGAAAAAAAACAAAAAAGGACTTACTTTAATTGAAATGATAGTCGCTCTTTCTATTTTTACGATGGGAATTGCGGGATTTACCGCTCTTTTTGTCAACAGCTGGAAGTCAAACTCTTTCATTATGGAGGAAGGAATGGCGGCCAGCCAGGCAGCCGGCAATGTAAGCAGGATCTCAAAGCAGCTTAGGGGAATCATGCAGCCAAACACGGGAGAATATATGATTAAAGCAGCGAGTGGAACAGAGCTGGTTGTTTATTTGAACGATGACGATGATGATAATATAGAAAGAGTGAGATATTTTCTTGACGATGATAATGATATTTTGAAAAAAGGCGTTGCCGAGCCGAGCGGAAGTCCGCTTTCGTATCCGGCCGATTACAATTCCGATGTTGTCACTGTCTTAGCTGGCTATGTGATGAATAGCGGAATATCTGAGCCAATTTTTAGGTACTACGACAATTCAAATAACATACTGGGTTCTCCTCCAACACTTACCGAAATAAGAATAATCGAAGTTAATTTATGGATAAATATCAAGCCCAGCAGCGCTCCGGAAAACGTAAAAATCGGAACTTCTGTTGAATTGAGGAATATAGATGAAAACATCTGAAAAAATATTTGCATATCCGGATAAATTAAAAGGATCGGCTATCGCTTACGGTCTTGTTATTTCTGCGACTGTTTCCATTCTGCTTTTGGGCGTGATGCAGTTTGTCACTTCGCAGATAAAATACGCTTCTCACATTGAAACCAGGGAAAAGGCGTTTCACATTGCTGAAGGAGGAGTTTATTTTTACCGCTGGTACCTGGCTCATGAGATAGAGGGAAAAAATCAGCAAGAAATTGTTGATTTTTGGGAAGGAAGCCCCTTGGGAGTAAGCAATGCCTATATCAAGGATTATCTGGATAATAATGGAAATAAAATCGGGGAAAGCGAAATAAGCGTAAGTTTTCCCCTGTCTAATAATTATAATATTGTAGAAGTAAGCTCCGTAGGGAAGGCGATTAGCAGGCCTAATGTAACCAGAACCATTAAAATAAGGCTAAGAAGATCGATTTGGAGCGATTTTGCTTATCTTTCAGATGCTTCAACCTGCTTTGACGAGGCCTGGACAATAAACGGAAAAATCATGTCCAATGAAGGAGTTCATTTTGATGGAACAGCAAATAATACCGTTCTGTCAGGAGTTTCTTCGTATGATGATATAAATCCCTTTCATACATATAACGACAAAAACGGAGTATGGACTTTAAGTGCCAATCCCCAAAGTGTTTTTACTGCCGGAACCAAGTTTCCGGTTCCCAAAAAAGATTTTAACGGTGTGACGGCAAGTTTCCAGATTTTGAGAGAGGAAGCTATGGAGCCGGGCGGAGCCACGATAAACGATTGCACTGCTGCTGGGTGTTATTTTGACAATACAGGGCTGGGCAAGCGAATAATTCTAAAAGATAATGATACTTTTGATATTTGTACGGTTAATCAAGTCGGCAACGGGTCAAATCAGAATCGGCCTAAGAAATATAGCAAAACTTCGGGAAGCGGCACGTGCAATGATTGCAGCGGAGATTGCCTGAGCAGTTATTCCATTCCTGATGAAGGAGTGATTTTTGTGGAAGACAATGCATGGATTGAAGGTACGATAAATGGAAAAAGAATAACCTTGGCGGCAGCTTCGGTTTCCGATCCGGCCAATGATGCCAATATTTATCTCGGGATAAATAATGTGAAATATACCAATACGGACGGTAGCGATGTCATCGCAATGCTTTCAGAAGGGAATATTGAAATCCTAACTTCAAGCTCCGATGATTTGGAAATAGACGGAGCGCTTCTGACTCAAAATGGAGAGCTGGTGAAGGCTGAATATAATCCCGTTTGTTGCGGAGACGGATGTCTTTTGGGAAAAAATCAAATTGATATTTTCGGATCTGTCATATCTAAAAACGGAATTGATTTTGGATTTCACAAAGATTGCCCGCTTCTAAATAATAAGAGAAAAATTACTTATGATAACAACCTTTATTTATATCCACCTCCGTTTTTTCCCGCCGATTCGTTTTATTTCGTAGACCAATGGGAAGAAATTTAGAAAAAATGTTAGTATTTATTGAAAACCTAGTTTATAATAAAAAAGGAAAAATATAAATAAATTTAGAAAAAATGAGTTTTTTAAACAAAAAATTGATCGGATATTCGGAAAAATCCTTCGGGCTGGACTTGAGCGATCTTTCTGTCAAGATAGTTGATTTGGAGGAAAAAGGAGGAATGTCGCGCATAGCCAGTTTTGGATGTGCTTCCATTGCTCCGGGAGGAATTAAGGATGGGGAAGTTGCAAAGCGGGATCTTGTCACCCAAGCTATTAAAAAAGCGCTTTCCGCCTGCGGACCGAAAAAAATAAAGACAAAAAGAGTTATTTGTTCTATCCCGGAGACGAAAGGATTTTTGCGTATCGTCAGCCTTCCCAAGATGAAAGAAGAAGAGGTCAAGGAAGCAATTAAATGGGAGATAGAAGCAAATATTCCGATGTCTATTGACCAGGTATATTACGACTGGCAGGTTCTGGACAAAAAAATCACTAAAGACATTGAAAAAATGGATGTTTTAGTAACTGCTGCTTCAAAAAAAATAATTGATGAGCTGTTGGCAACTTTGGAAATGGCAGGGCTAAAACCGGTAGGGCTGGAAATCGAATCCATTGCTCAAGCCCAAAGTTTGGTAAAGGAAGACGACAAGAATACTAATTTTGTCATCGATTTAGGAGATAGAAGAACCAGCTTTCTTATTATGGTGGGTAATACCCCCTGTTTTACTTCAAGCATTCCTCTTTCCGGCAGTTCTATAACGGACAGCATTTCCAAAGTCTTGAATATGAGCTTTGGCGACGCGGAAAAAATAAAGTTTAATTATGGAATCGGATCTTTCAGCCAGCAGGACTATCTTTTCAAAGCAGTAGAACCAGTTTTGGAGAATCTGGTTTCGCAAATTCAAAAATCAATAGATTTTTATCTTACCGAGCTGTGGTATTCTTCTGCCATTGATAGGATTATTATCTGTGGAGGAGGCTCGAATACCAAAGGTATTATTCCCTATCTTTCCAGAAAGCTCGGAAAAGACGTAGAACTTGGCAATCCGTGGATTAACTTTGATCAAAAAAGAATTCCAGCGATAGAAAGAAAGCAATCTGTCCAATATTCAACCGCCATTGGATTGGCGCTTTGCGGACTATACAAGGAAGAATACTAAATAAAGTTAAAAAAGTTATCCGAAGCGGATTTATTTAAATTAATAATAAATTAAAGGATTAACGATTTTAAATATTCGCGTCATTCCTGCCTCATTGGCAAGCAGGCGCATGTAATTTGTGGATTAGCGCTATATTATGAGAATTTATCTTGATCTTTTGCCAGAAGAGAAGAAAGAGTCAATAAAAAGAAGAAGATTCTTCTGGCTTATTATTGATCAGGAAATCACTTTTTTTATTTTGGCGTTTCTTTTTCTTATGATTCTTTTTTGCATCAGCTTGGTTTTGGGCGTGGAAATAGACAGCCTTAAAGAAATGAATTCAGCCAAGGGGACACTTCAGGAAAGCCAGGATCTAAAGAAATATGAAGAGAAATTTGAGGAAATTAATGAAAAAACGGCACAAGCGGGGGAGTTTCAGGATAAGCATGTTTATTGGTCGCAGGTTTTGAAAGAAACAAGCCAACTGGTTCCGGATGGAGTGTATCTTACGGCAATGGTAATTAAAGAACGCAAAATATCACTTTCTGGAAAAGCTCGGCAAAGGGACACGTTGCTTGAATTTCAAAACAAACTCAAAGATTCGCCGTGTTTGGAAAATGTGAACATGCCTCTTTCAAACCTGGTATCCAGGGAGAATGTCGTTTTTCAAATAGATATAAATGTTAAAGCAGACTGCCTTAAGAGAAAAATATGAAAAATTTTTGGAGCAATTTCAAAGAATGGATAATAATCGGCCTTTACTTTATTTTTATGGGAGCCTTCTTGGGTTTTGGAATAAATTTTTTCGTAAAGGAAATTGATGAAAAGAAAGACAAGATCCAAGAGCTTAATATAGATCAGGAAAGAAAAACAAAAAGGCTTGGAGAGCTTGCGACTTTGCGGGAACAGTTTGAATTTGTTTCGCGAGAAGAAGGGAAAATTATAGAAGTTTTCAATAAGGATAATGTAGTTGAACTTATAAGGAACCTGGAAAAAATAGGCAGCATGACAGAAAATAAAGTCAGCATAGAAGATATTTCAGAAGTAAAAGCGGAAAAAGACAATAAAAGCAGCTCAAGCAAAAAAGAAGAGGCGACTGCAATCCTTCCGGGCAAGGGTCATCTTAAGGCCAGGATAAAACTGGAAGGCGAATATAATAACTTGATAAAATTCATTGATAAGATGGAAAATATGGAATATCATAATGACCTCGTCAGTTTAAGCGTATCGGGAAAGGAAAAGAAAGTTCAAATAGGCAATCCTTTCGCAAAAGAGGAAGAGGTTATAGAGCCGGAAAAAACAAGCGAGAATTTGATTGAGTCCTCCCTGGAAGCAGTTTTTTACATAAAATAAATTATGGATAATCCAATTAAGAAAATTAATTTAGGGAATATAAACTTTGCCAAAGAGGGAATTTACAAATGGTGGCAAAAATACCAATGGCTTATTTTTGGAATTATTTTTTTGATTATTATAGCTACAGGCGCTTTTTACTGGTATTTCAGCTTGTATAAATTCAGTTGGGATGAAAATAGGAAAAAAGAATATCTTGAAAAACAAAGCCAACAAGTAAATTTAGAAGAAGAAAAATTCAAAAAAGTTATTGAAGAATTTGAAAAAAGAAAAAGAATGTTTCAAAGCGAGCCTCCTATCGTGAAAGACATTTTCAAATCTTATGATTAGTGTGTAAAACAAAAACCACCCCGTCTGACGGAGTGGTTTTAATAAGTGCGTCCCCTGAAGGATTTGAACCCTCAACCTTCTGGTCCGAAGCCAGACGCTCTATCCATTGAGCTAAGGGGACGTGTAGGCGAACAGTAAAAACAAATACTCTCTCCTCATCGGAGGATCGCCGATGAGGCGAATAATTCACTGAGTTCCGACGCTTCGGTCGGAATCCCAACTTTACGTCGGGACTAAGAGCGCATTTAAAAGTTAATTTTGGGCGACTATTGGGAATTGAACCCAAATCCCGAGTGCCACAAACTCGTGTCCTAACCGTTGGACGATAGTCGCCATGTGAATCTCCCCTACCAATTAAGGGTTATTTATCGTAAGAATCCGAATATAATCATTTTAACTAATCCGATTATTTTTTAAACTATCCATAGATTTTCTGCGAATTTTTTTCTTTTATCCTTGATTGGTTTGGAGGCAAGCTATGAAATATACTAGCACAAACACTTGATGTTTTCAAGCCTTGAATTAAATTACTGAAATATGATAATATGATAATATTATGTGCCTGACGATACCCAAAAGAGTCTTATCTGTTTCAAAAAAAGGGATTTTAATTGAATCTATAAACAATTCCGATGGTCAAGTTCAAAATGTTAGTTCAATAATTAAAATCAAAAAAGGCGATATCGTATTGACTCAGGGCGGAATAATTACCACTAAAATTACGGCCAATCAGCTGAATGAGATAAATAAAATAATTAATTCTTATAAAAAATAAATATGCAAAACAAAAAAGGAATTAATTTTATTTTTGGAACCGCAATTATTTCCGGATTTTCTATTTTTATTAATAAGTTCGGAGTCTCAATTACCAACCCGGATTTTTTCGCTTTTGCCAAAAACCTTATCGTGGCAATTATTCTTACCGGACTATTGCTTTATCTTTATAACTGGCAGATTTTCAGGAAAATAGGGAAAAAAGACTGGGCAAATTTAATTTTGATAGGATTATTGGGCGGAAGCGTGCCATTCCTTTTATTTTTTGAGGGACTGTCCATGACCACTGCCGCTCAAGGATCCTTTATCCACAAATCGATGTTTTTGCCGGCAGCGCTTTTTGCCTGGTTGTTTCTTCGAGAAAAATTAAATGCCGGTTTTTTTATTGGAGGAATTTTTCTTTTTTTGGGAAATCTGGTGCTGCTGAAAAAAATGGAATTTTCAATAAATGCGGGAGATTTGTTCATTTTGCTCGCCACTATCTTTTGGGCGCTGGAAAACGTTATATCTAAAAAAATCCTAAAAAAAATAAACTGGGCGGTTGTGGCTTGGGGTAGAATGTTTTTCGGATCTTTATTTATCCTGGCCTTCTTGCTTTTTAGCGGAAAAATGTCAGAAGCAGCATCTCTTAATTTTTCCCAAATCGGGTGGATAATCCTCACTTCAATTATTCTTTTCGGTTATCAGGCAACTTGGTACAAGGGATTGAAGCATGTTCCTGTAGGCGTAGCTACCGCAATTCTTGCTCTAGGATCTCCGATTACGATTGCTTTAAGTGCTATTTATAACAAGAAGTTAGATTTAAATGAAATAATTTCTGTTTCCGTTATAATTGCCGGTATTGTTGCCATACTTGGTTTCGAAAAAGTTGCCAGTAAATTGAAAAAAACAATCAATTATGAATACTTCAGGACTTAGATCTGCAGCGCTTTACGGCTATCTTCCGAATAAGCTGGGATTTTGCGGACCGGATGGAAAAAGGGAAAATAAAATAATTGAAGATTTTTTAACTGGTAGAAATTTTTCTCCAAAAATTTTTTCCATAATGGAGAAATTCAAGGGAGCCTATTCTTATTATAAGCTCATTGCCAAAAAGAACGGAATTAAAAACTTCCTTAACAAGAAGGTTGTAGAAGCATATTGGATCGGAAATAATCTGTTGAAAAAGGTAAATCGGAGAGATATTTGCAAAATGATTCAAGAGGAGTTTGTAGAATCCGGAATGCTTTCCGAAAAAGACGCTTTGAAAAGGATAAAAAATATTCCCAAAAATTCCAAGCCTCACCATAGCTTCCATGTTTTTATTTTTGGCACTGTAACTAATAAAATAAATCTCAACACTCTGGCGCTAAAAGATATTTGCCGGGTAGGTTGGGGAAGGGTTATAGATAAAAAAAGGAAAGACAGGTTGTTTATAAAATATCAGCCAATTGAAGCAAGGGGCGGTAGTTTGATTTTCGGCAAAGTGATAGAAAAAGAAATTGTTTGGAATAAAAAAATAATACCTAAAATAAAATTAGGAGATACGGTTTCTGTTCACTGGGGAATGGCCATTGAAAAATTAAGCGCGAAAAAATTGGCTGAACTTAAGAAATACACTCTTCATACATTAAAACTAATTTCTGCATAGCAAAAAAATATTAGTTTTAGTTTTATCTTAAAATTTGATAGAATTTTATTATGGAAAGCAAAAAACCTAAAATTGCAATTGTAAGCCTGACATCTTGCGAAGGATGCCAGTTTGCGCTCTTAGATTTGGGGCATAGGTTTTTGGATTTTGTAAGCCAGGTTGAAATGATTGATTTCCGCCTATTAGAAGACGAAGAAGATGACGGAGTTGATTTGGATGTGGTTTTGGTGGAAGGAAACCCCGTTACTGAAGATAATATAAAAACTCTTAAGGCGGCAAGAAAGCGGGCGAAAATTCTTGCGGCTCTTGGAAATTGCGCGGCAATGGGCGGAGTGCCGGAAATAAAAAATTATCAGGAAGGAAAAAACACCATCAAACACGTATATAAGTATATTCAAGGAATAAAAAACGAAGAAGTTAAAGAAATTGACAATTTTGCGAAAGTTGATTTTTCTTTCCCCGGATGCCCGATTAATGCGGAGGAATTTTTGAAATATATGCCGGAACTTATCAAGGGAAATATTCCGGTCATTCCCGATCTCCCGGTTTGTTTTGAGTGCAAGAAAAGAGGAAACAGATGCCTGCTTTTGGACAAAAAACCTTGTTTCGGACCAATGATTTTGGGAGGATGCGAAGCAGTGTGCCCGACTGCCAGAATGATGTGCCAAGGCTGCCGCGGGCTTCGCCCGAAAGGAAACGTCAAGGCTATGCGGGAGACATTGAAAAATATGATGACGGACGAGGAATTTGAAAATGTTTCTGAAATTTATGGGTTGAGAGATGATTTATCCGAATTAG
>CAYTRS010000010.1:0-19544 GCA_964440305.1 uncultured Bdellovibrionales bacterium | reverse complement strand
AACTTTCCGCCTCTTCGGCGGATAAAACTGAAAAATCAGTTTTAGTTTTAGAAACTCATCAGCATCTGGGCGGAAATAAAGTGCGCGCCGTTGCTATGGGTTCAACAAATGGAATCAGACGCGGAATGGAAGTGGTTGATACGGAAAATCCTATCAAGGTTCCGGTCGGGAAAGGAACGCTGGGAAGAATGTTTGACCTTCTTGGAAACACGATTGATGGAAAAAAAGAAGAGGTAAAGTCAGATCGAAAAGATCCGATTCACAGAGAGGCGCCGGCTTTTGCCGATCAGTCAACCCAAACAGAAATATTTGAAACAGGAATAAAAGTTATTGATCTTATTTGTCCGTTTGTTAAGGGGGGAAAGGTCGGACTTTTTGGAGGAGCAGGAGTTGGAAAGACTGTTATCATTCAGGAGCTTATCAGAAACATTGCGCAGGAACATGGAGGATATTCAATTTTTGCGGGAGTCGGAGAGAGAACTCGTGAAGGGAACGATCTTTATCATGAAATGACTGAATCCGGAGTTTTGGAAAAAACTGCCTTGGTTTTCGGACAGATGAATGAACCGCCCGGAGCCAGGCAAAGAGTCGCGCTTTCAGCTTTGACAATGGCGGAATATTTTCGCGATGAAGAAGGAAAAGATGTTTTGCTTTTCGTAGACAATATTTTCCGCTTTACTCAAGCGGGATCGGAAGTGTCCGCTCTTTTGGGAAGAATTCCTTCGGCGGTGGGATATCAGCCAACATTGGCGGAGGATATGGGAAAACTTCAGGAAAGAATCACTTCAACAAGAAAAGGTTCGGTGACTTCAGTTCAGGCGGTTTATGTTCCGGCAGACGACTTGACTGATCCGGCGCCAGCCACGACTTTCGGACACCTCGATTCAACGGTCGTGCTTTCAAGAAGTCTTTCGGAACTTGGAATTTATCCGGCTGTTGATCCTCTTGATTCAAACTCAACTATTCTGGATCCGAAAATTGTCGGCGAAGATCATTATCAAGTTGCCAGAGGAGTGCAGAAAGTTTTGCAAAGATATAAAGACCTTCAGGATATTATTGCCATTTTGGGAATGGAGGAACTTTCCGACGATGACAAGGTGACTGTTTCAAGAGCGCGAAAAATGCAGAAATTTTTATCTCAACCGTTTTTTGTTGCCGAGCAGTTTACCGGAACAAGCGGAAAATATGTGAAGCTTGCCGACACAATCAAAGGATTTAAGATGATTTTGGACGGGGAATTGGATGAAGTGCCGGAACAGGAATTTTATATGAAGGGAGATATTAGTGAAATCAAGAAATAAATTTTTGGTTTTGTAATTTCCGATTTTATGTATATAAAATTTAAAATAGTCACTCCTGAAAAAACGGTTTATGAATCTGAAATTGATCAGGCAACTCTTCCTGTTGCGAATGGAGAAGTGACAATTTTGCCGAACCACAGGTCATATATTGCCTCGCTTAAGCCGGGGGAAATTATGCTTAAAAAAAGCGGACAGGAATCCGGTTTTTCCGTTTCCGGAGGGTTTATTGAATTTAACCATAACAATTTGATTGTATTGGCCGATACCGCCGAAAGAGCGGAAGAAATTGATGTTAAAAGAGCTGAAGATGCAAGGAAACGCGCTGAAGATATTAAAAATCAAAGAATTTCAATTGATGAAACAGAATATGCTCGAGTTGCCGCGGCGATTGAAAAAGAAATGGCAAGAATCAGAGTAGCAAAAAAACATCACACGAAAAAAGGTATTAATATTAAATAGGTCGATAATTTAATAGGTATAATTATGGAGCAGAACATTAAAATTAACGCAGAAGGAGGCAAAAAAGAAATGGAAATAAACGAAATAGCCCAAGAAAACTTTAAGGTGTGGGCGGAATCTTTGAAAACCAAAGATCCAAAAAAAGTAGCGGAACTTTATTCAGATGATGCTACATTTCTTCCAACTGTATCGGGAGAGTTTAAGCACGGACAAGAAGAGGCAGAGGGATATTTCCAGCATTTTTTGGAAAAAAATCCCGAAGGCAAGATTGTAGCAGAAACAATTCAGCCGCTTGGAGAAAATGTTTATCTGCAATCCGGGCTTTATAATTTCCAAGTTGACAAGAATGGAAGCAGGGGCGTTGTTGAGGCCAGATTTTCTTTTGTTTGGAAAAAAGAATCTGATGAAAAATGGAAAATTACTCATCATCATTCTTCCGTAAGACCAACCTAAGCTTTTTCAGTTTTATTTGGAAGAATTGACAATAAATCATTTTTTTGATATTGTAGCAAGTTCGCGTTAGGCGGACTCGTTTAGTTTTTTAAAAATATTTATAAAAAGGAGGATTTATGTCAGGAAAAGTTGTGAACACGCTGGTAATGTGCGGGGATGATCGGCTAAAGGAAGCCGAGAATCAGATTATAAGAGAACATATCAAACGCAGTCCTTATCGCTGGACAAGGCCGGGCGGAGTTATGCAGTTATTGGAAGCTAAATTATATGCTTCCTTTCTTTCTGATATAAGCATCGGATTTGGTAGGGAAAACAAGTCTTTGTGGAAAATATTTTTAATGAACCACGAGGACTGCAAAGCATACAAAGGAAAAAAAGTTTTTAAGAGCCGAAAGGAAGAAAAAGAATTTCACAAGGAAGAGCTCAGAAGAGCTAAAAATGTTCTGCTGGAAGTGTTTTCCTTTTCCAATCCTATTGTCAAGACATTTTATGCGGAGCTTGTCCTGGGAACCAATGACAAATTCATTGTTATTGAAATCATGGCTTGACGGAAGTTTTTATTTTGGCTAATATTGGCTCATAGTGGGTTGTTTAAAAAATAGAAATTTTTTCAGGAAAGGAGAAGGCATATTGAAAAATATTTTTTCAGTCTTATGCTTATTGATTTTTTGTTGCTTTACTGGTGTTTCCGAAGGCGCAATTCTGCCGGTTAGCGAAGATAATTTCTTTGAACTGTCAGTATTGAGTTTTGACGCCTTGGAAGCATTCCTTGTCGATCCTACTCCGCTTAATATTCAGTGGGAGGGAACCGGATTGGAGTTTTATGCTTCTTCCTGGAGCGGGGAAATCATTAATCCTTATTATTCCTTTGCTAGCGGAACGGACAGGAACATCCTTTTATTCCGGGCAAATTTCAGCGATGAAGTCGTTCCGGGGTTAGTTTTTGATGTTCTTGTTTGGAACGGAGGAATCCTGATTGAACAAAGCCACCTGACTTATGTCGGAGAAGGCGGATGCTTCGGATGGGCTGTTTCAAGGATTTGTCCGCCTGATCCGTGCGGTTATGACAGAAATCCCGTTCCTGTTCCTGCGCCAGTCGTCCTGTTTTTGAGCGGATTGGGATTGTTAATCAAGGGTAGGAAAAAATAAATTATATTTATCCTCTTTAACATTTCAGCCAGCCTGTTGGTTTCCAATGTGAAATCGCAGGCTGTTTTTATTCCCGCCTCTTCGGCGGGCGAGTTCACTGGTCAATATCTAGCAACTTGATTCAGAAATAGAGCCTGAAATTTGCTCTGGAGTTAATATTATCTATTGATAAAAAAACCGCCCCGATTTTTCGGGACGATCTTTTTTATTTCTTGTTTTTCTTGGGTGCTTTCTTTTTCATTTCTTCCCCCTTTTCTTTTTTCAATAATTTGGTTTTTTTTGCCCGCTTGGATTCGGCGAGGCTGGCTTTGGCGAGACTGACCGCTTCTTTTTTTGCGGCGGATTTTTCAGCCAGTTTCTTAAAGCGGCCGACTCTTCCGGTAGTGTCAATTGTTTTCTTTTTTCCGGTGTAAAAAGGATGGCATTGGGAGCATATTTCAATGCTCATGTTTTTTTTGGCAGATCCGACTTTCATGGAAGCTCCGCAAGCGCAGGCAATAATGGCGTCTGGATAGTATTCCGGATGTATTTCCTTTTTCATGGCTAAAATAAAAGAAAATTTAAATCAGTAAAGAAGATTTAAATCCTTTTTGTTACTTATAACTTCCATAGGAGTCTATCATTAAAATAAATAATTGACAAGAGGAAGCTATCTGGTATACTGAAAAATGTACTTTCCAAAGTGCAAAAAAACCGCTTACAAGCGGAAAAACATACTTTTTTAGGCCCGTTCCTGTCCCGACGCAAGGTTGGGATTAGGGCACTAGCGCCAAAAGCGTAAAAAAGTAGGTGCAGCGCTTCTAGAAAAGCGTTTTTGTTAATAATTTAAGGAAAAAAAATGAATAAACCAGAAGAAAAAATCAGCAAGGAAAAAATAGAAAATCAGTCCGGTAAGGAGTCAAATTATTTCACGAGTCTTGATTATTCCAAGCTATCCTTCGGTTTGGAAGCGCTTCTGAAAAACGGAGTGCATTTCGGCCATCAAAAAAGCCGCAAGGATCCGAGAATGGAGGAATATATATATATCACCCGCAAAAAAATCAATATTATTGATCTTCAAAAAACTTCAGATAAACTAAAAGAAGCTCTGGATTTTATCAAAAATATAGTTGCCGGAAAAAAACAAATACTGTTTGTCAATACCAAGACCCAATTCAGGGATTTGGTGAAAGATGCCGCCACAGCCTGCGGAATGCCTTATGTTTCCGAACGTTGGCTGGGAGGAACTTTCACAAACTTCAAGGTGATAAAAGGAAGAGTGAAGCATCTTAAAGATTCTCAGGATTTGTGGGAAAAGGGCGAATTCAAGAAATACACCAAATTTGAGCAGATGAAGAAGAAAGAAGAGATTGAAAAACTTGAGAAAAAAATGGGAGGAATCAAGAATATGGATGAGCTTCCGGCGGCCATTTTTGCCATGGATATCAAGGAAGACCAGCTGGCCATCAAGGAAGCTAAGATAAAAGGAATTCCTGTCATTGCTCTGGCTGATACGAATACCAATCCAAACTTGGTTGACTATCCGATTCCGGCAAATGACGATGCGATTTCTTCGGCAAGAATAATTTTAAGCTATGTCTGCAAAACAATATTGGAGAACAAGAATGAGGAAATAAAAAAATAATCAGATAATTTTATAAGTAAATCCAAATTTTTAATGATTTAAACATTGTTTAAAAATTGAAAATTAAAAATTTCCAATATTATGTTAGATAAAATAAAAAAAATAAGGGAAATGACTGGTGCGGGAATGGTAAGTGTCAAAGAAGCGCTTCAGGAAGCAGGCGGAAATGAAGAAAAAGCGGTTGAAATATTGCGCAAAAAAGGACAGAACAAGGCGCTGAAAAAATCAGAAAGAAAGACGCGGGAGGGAATAATAGTTTCCTACGTCCATTCCAACTATAAGGTGGGAGCGATAGTAAAGCTTTTTTGCGAAACCGACTTTGTCGCAAAAAATGAAGAGTTCAGGGAGTTGGGAAAAGACATTGCGATGCATATCGTTGCGATGGATCCAAGATATTTGAAAACGGAAGATGTTCCTTCCAAAATCATCGAAAAAGAAAAAGAGATCTGGAGAGAGCAGCTGAAAAACAAAGGCAAAAAAAACGAGATTGTGGACAAGGCCTTGGCGGGAAAAGAAGAAAAATTCAAAAAAGAAATCTCGCTTCTTTCGCAGCCTTTTGTCAAAAATCCGGACATTACCATAGAGCAGCTGATAGCGGAAAAAGTAAGCAAGACGGGAGAGAATATCCAGGTCGGGGATTTTATGCGCTATGAAATATAAGATAAAAGCATAATGAAATATTTTTTAGTCAGCGTGTATGAGTGGGAAAATCCGAGATTGATCAATTCTGGGCAGTTTGATTTGGAAAAAGGGGACAATATCATCGTTTCCGGGGAAAATGGCAATGAATTGGGAACCGTTGTCGGCGAAATGGAAAAAAAGGAAAAAACGGAATCCAGAGATTTTTTTTCCATTTCAAGAAAGGCTACCAAGAGGGACATTGAAAGCTATGGAAAAAATCAAAAGAAAATCGAAGAGATTTTAAAAATAGCGAAATTAGAAACCAAAAGAATTGATTTGAAAATGAAATTGGTTGGAGCGAGAGTGAGCTTGGACGGAAGCGGAGTGGTGATTGCTTTTACTGCCGAGGAGAGAGTTGATTTCAGGGAGCTGGTAAAAAACTTGTCCAAGATTTTTCATCGCTCGGTCAAGATGCAGCAGATCGGATCGCGGGATGAAGCAAGAAAATTGGGCGGGTGCGGTCCTTGCGGAAGAAAACTTTGCTGCATAAATTTTCCGGGAATGATCGGAAGCATTTCCACGGAAATGGCAAGGATTCAGCAGGTTTCCCATCGGGGATCGGAAAGGATTTCCGGAGCTTGCGGAAGGCTTATGTGCTGCTTATCCTATGAAGCTCAGCAATACAAGGAAATGCTGAAGGGCATGCCTGAAATCGGAAGTGTTGTGAAAACTGAATCGGGAGAAGGGGAAGTGATTGAAATTAACGCTCCCAGGGAGGAATTCAAACTGAAACTCAAAGACGGAAATATTATAACCATCAAGAAAAAGGAGGTAAAATGACAAAGAAATGATATACTATATCATACCACCGGTAATAATAGTAATTTGCTTGGCAATTCTGCTTATTTTTATTTCCAAAAAAAGCAAAGAGATTGCGGCTAGCGGATTAGCCTATGAAGCTAGGGAAATTTCTGCGGGAGGCGGTGAAGGTAAAAAAAAGTTTTTCAGCAAGTTTTCCGGTTTATCGTTATTTTTTCTGGAAAAAATTATTCAAAAAATAAAGCTTTTTTCCCTCAAGTTTTATAATTTTTCCGACGGCATAGTCCAGGGAATTAAGAATAGGAGAAAAAAGGCAAACGGAGGCGTTCAAATTTCCCGAAATGATGCAAGAATTTTTCCAGAAGAAAAATCAATAAAAGAAGCCGACTTCAAAAAAGAAAAAAGAACAATCGACGTCATGGCCGATCTTGAAAAGAAAGAGATTAAGTTTGCGCCTATGGTCAGTGAAAGGGTTGTCCATCCGGAAATCAGAAATGACAGGAAAAAAGAGCTTGAAAAATTACTTATTGAAAGAATTGCGGCCAATCCCAGAGACGTGGAGGCCTATGAAAGGCTGGGAAGCTATTATGTCGAGAACAATAATCGGCAAGATGCCATTGAATGTTTCAGGCAGGTTCTAAAACTTAGCCCCATTAACCGGAAAGCCAGAACGCAACTTAGGCGATTAGAAAGATTTGAAAGGATTAGATAGTTTATTCATTGTGCCCTTGAGATTGCCGAGGAGGCGGGAGTAATCGTTTTGTTTGCTCTCTTACCATTTCGCCAGCGTAGCTCAGCTGGTTAGAGCAATAGTTTTGTAAACTATAGGTCGTCGGTTCGAATCCGACCGCTGGCTCTGACGAAATGGTGAGGAGGTAATTTCCGGTTATCGGTTTCCGCCCAAGGCGGATTGCGATTTGTAGCCAAATTAAAATTTGGACAAATCGGGAACAAGTCCGATCTTCGGCTCACGTGGAAATTTTTAATTTTATAATTTTGTAAATAAATCTAAATTTTTTAATGTTTAAAACATTTGAAAATTGGAAAATTGTTTTCCGCCAAAGGCGGATCAGCCTAGGGCTGAAAAAATTGGAAATTAAAAATTGAAAATTGCCGAAATTGGGTAGGTGGCAGAGCGGTCAATTGCACCTGACTGTAAATCAGGCGCCTTCGGGCTACGGCGGTTCAAATCCGTCCCTACCCACCGTGTAAAATTTTATGGAGTGCAATATCTCAGTTGGTCCCGCGCCTTCTGCCGACGTAGCTCAGCTGGTAGAGCAACTCCATGGTAAGGAGTAGGTCACCAGTTCAAATCTGGTCGTCGGCTCAGAAGGCGCGGGGTAAATGACGCAACTCCATGGCAAAGTAGGTCGGCAGTTTCCGCCCAAGGCGGATTGCGATTTGTAGCCAAATTAAAATTTGGACAAATCGGGAACAAATCCTGGTCGTCGGCTCACGGTTTATAATTTATAACTGGTAATCATAAATATATGGCAAGGGAAAATATCGCAAAATTGAAGTGTGAAAAATGTAAGAACATCACTTATTATTCACAAAGAAACAAGAAAAAAGTGAAGGAAAAATTGTCGCTTAAAAAATACTGCAGATTTTGCAGAAAACACACTCTTCACAAAGAGATAAAATAACGTTCGGAAATCCTAATTTCAAAGTATAAATTTCAAATAAAATCCAAAGTTTAAATGACAAAAATTTCAAATGTTTGAAATTTAATCATTGGGATTTGTTTGGAAATTGGAAATTGGTACTTGGAAATTCCAATTTGCGGGTGTAGTGTAATTGGTAGCACGAGAGTCTCCAACCCCGCCCTTCGCGAAAGGCGGGGCGATTCTCTCCACTACAAATTAAATGTTTTACGTATATATTCTAAAAAGCAAAAAGGATTTTAAATTATACATAGGATACACGGATAATTTGAAAAGAAGATTTGCCGAACATAATGAAGGGCTTGTTGCTTCAACTAAGCATAGAAGACCGTTAGACTTATTTTATTATGAAGCCTACAATAATATTGATTTGGCAAAAGATAGGGAAAGAAAATTGAAATATTTCGGATCTTCATATAAAGGACTTTTAAAAATATTGAAAATTGAATAATTTGCGGGTGTCGTATAGTGGCAGTACGGAGGTCTCCAAAACCTCTAGCGGGAGTTCGATTCTCTCCACCCGTGCCATCTTTCGCCAAGACTTCAGAATGGCTTTGCCTATAGTTTCTTCTGGTATTCCATAGCTAAAACATTCCGAAGTTTTAACGCAGGATGTTTAGCGAAGGATACCTACATCCCGTGCAGATGATAAGATGCGCTTCGGCGTGTTTTATTTTGCCAAACAGGTTCTGATATAAAATAAGCCGGATGTTGTAATAACTTTTATGAAACAGAAAGCTTATTTGGCCATGGGATGTTTTTGGGGACCGGATGAATTTTTTTCCAAACTTCCGGGCGTTTTGAATGTCCGTGTGGGGTATGGCGGAGGGAAAAAAGAAAATCCGACTTACAATAATCTTGGAGACAATTCCGAAATGGTTGAAATTGAATTTAATCCTGAAAAAATAACTTATGGAGAAATTTTGGATGATTTTTTCTCGCAGCATGATCCGTCCCGCAATGAGGAAACGCGCTATCGTTCGGCGATTTTCTACCTAGATGAAGATCAGAAAAAAATCGCCGAGATAAAAAAGAAAGAGAAGGAAAAAGAATTCGGAAAAATTGCAACGGCCATTGAGCCTTTTGGCAAGTTTTATCCGGCTGAAGAATATCACCAGAAATATCTTCAGAAACTAAAAAATTATGATTAGAAAAATAATCAAAAGCCTGGAGGAATGGAGGGAAATATTGTCTCCTGAAGTCTTTGAAATAACCCGAGGCAACGGCACAGAGCCGGCTTTTGAAAATGCCTATTGGGACAACAAAGAGTCCGGCCTTTACAGGTGTTCCAATTGCCGGCTTATCCT
Source organism: uncultured Bdellovibrionales bacterium (assembly GCA_964440305.1). Classification (GTDB taxonomy): domain Bacteria; phylum Patescibacteriota; class Minisyncoccia; order Moranbacterales; family JAKLHP01; genus CAYTRS01. The sequence goes on along the minus strand of CAYTRS010000010.1, from coordinate 10,147 downwards.
TTTTAGCTCGGAAAATAAATTTGATTCCGGCACCGGTTGGCCGAGTTTTTGGAAGCCGTATCGGGAAGAAAATATCATATTTCACATTGACCGCTCCCATAACGCGGTTCGGAAAGAAGCGCGTTGCGCCCGTTGCGATTCTCACCTGGGCCATATTTTTGATGACGGTCCGGCGCCGACGGGATTGCGTTTTTGCATGAATTCCGCCGCTTTAATCTTTGAGAAAAATCCGGCACGCAGAAAGGCTTAATTTTGCCAAAAAACCGGTTTGGAAGTAAAATTAAGAGGTAAGTAATTGATTACGTAATCAATTACTTACCTTATAAATTAATAAGAAAAAAATGGCGGATAAAAAATCCACGGACAAGAATGTTCGCAAATTGACGCGTATCGGCAAAAAATCCATCGGTCTCACTCTGCCGATTGAAGATATACGGTCATTGGGCTGGAGGGAAAAACAAAAAATTATAGTCAAAAGGATTAAGGGAGGATTTGAAGTGAGGGATTGGAGGAGATAAAGACATCTGACCCACTTCTTTGTCCTAAAAATATCCAGCAGGGACTAAGTCTCTGCTGTTACTATAAAATCAAAATAGACCGCCAATCCGGCGAGCTGTTTTTTCTTGCTTTTTAAGTAATAAGTGCTATTCTTAAAATAGATTTATGTTGATACAAAATTCAATGTCTAGGTATATAACAAAAAGCCTAGGAGGATAACAGCTATTTTAAGGCTGTTTTTTTGTTGGTTAATTATTTTTTAATTTAAATTAATATGAAAAAAACAATACTTGCGATTGCTTTAATCAGTGTTTTTGCAATTACTGGAATAGCTTTTGCCCAAGACGCTCCCAAGGGCGATCCATTTCAGGCCATTTGGAATACAATAAATGAAATAAAACAGCAGATTGCTGATATTCAACTAACACCCGGACCACAAGGAGAAAAAGGAGACAAAGGAGATCAGGGTGAACAAGGTATTCAGGGAATACAAGGAGATCAAGGGATTCAAGGTCTGCAAGGAGAAAAAGGCGAGCAAGGATTACAAGGAGAAGCTGGACCTGCTGGTGAACTAGAGCCGGGTTTTATGTCCGCTCCAGCTTTTGATAGCGGTTGGATAGCTATTCCTCCAAGGATGTCAGTCATAGATGTGTCTCATAACGTAGGAGGAGATATAAATAACTATTTTATTTATGCAAGCTATCGTAGACCTAATGGATCTCAGAAATCTCACCAAACTGCAGCGGATATGATTTGGTGGGAAGACGTTGAACCTAATAATATACAGATAGTTACTAATGGTGATGTAACAAACAATTTCGATGCTGCTAGGATTAGAATTTGGAAGATTAAATAAGATATTTCTCCCGAAACACAGTTCTATCGTCCTTTGCAATGCCGTGCAGATAAACAAGATCAACCAATTGCATTAGGTTGATTTTTGTTTTGTGGTAAAATTGAATTATGGAAAATAAAAAAATGAAAAAAGTTGGGCTGGTTGTTTTAATAATTGTAATCGGACTGATAGCCCTGTTTGTTTTTAATGGGGCGAAAATAGATAATCCAAGTGGAAATCCAAAGATTGAAGAAAATACGCAAACTATTCAGGAAGAAAAGAAGGAGGAAGGATATTTTCCCATGGCAATTGAATCGTTGCGAAAGCAGGAATACCCGGGCGGTGATTTTGTGATTGAAAAAACTATTTCTAACGGAGTCAACTACAAGCAATTTGTCGTTTCATATAAATCCGAAGGATTGAAGATTTTTGGTCTTTTGACTGTTCCTTTGTCGCAAAAACCGGAAGGAGGTTTTCCGGCAGTTGTTTTCGTGCATGGGTATATCCAGCCTAATCAATATTCAACCACCGGAAGTTATCCTGAATATCAAGCAACTTTAGCTAGAGCCGGATTTGTTACGTTCAAGCCTGATCTTCGCGGGCATGGCCAATCGGAAGGGGATGCGACAGGAGCGCATTTTTCTGAAAAATATACGATTGACACTTTAAACGCAATAGCATATTTAAAAAAATACAAAGAAGTCGATCCGGAGAGAGTGGGATATTGGGGACATTCAAACGGCGGGGAAACAGGCCTTCGAGTAGCGGTGATATCAAAAGACATTAAGGCTTATTCTTTCTGGGCGGGAGTAGTGGGAAGTTATGAGGATGAATTGGAAACCTATAACGATAAAATTTCTTTTATGCGCGGCTCAAATCCTCTTGTTGAGGAACATGGCCTGCCCAGTCGGAATCCTGAATTTTGGAACAAAATAGATCCCTATTTCTATTTGGGAGATATTTTTGCTCCTATCCAGCTTCAGCATGCCACTGGCGACAAGAGCGTTCCGATTGAACTTTCCCGGCGCTTGCGCGATGAACTTCAGAAAAATAATAAAAAAGTTGAATACATAGAATATTCGGGAGATGATCACAATATTGGCCAAAACTCAGCTCTTGCTTGGCAAAGGACAATCCAATTTTTCACGGAGAATTTGTAAAAAGAATATCCAGCATCCTTCACGATGCCGTGTCGGAATAAGCCGCTTCTTTGGGAGCATTTGATTTTAATTGCTTTTGGGTGTATAATAGACATATAGGGGTTAAGAGTGTTATTAATTAACTTAAGAAAAAAATATGGCAAAAGGTTCTGCTTTTATGAAGCCGATGGCCCTCAGCTCCGATTTGGAGGAAGTTGTGGGAAAAGGTCCGATGCCCAGGTCGGAAGTTGTAAAGAAGCTTTGGGTCTATATTAAGAAAAATAATTTGCAAGACTCAGCCAATAAGCGCAATATCAACGCTGATGAAAAGCTGAAGGTGGTTTTCGGAGGCAAGGCAACCGTGAACATGTTTGAGATGACAAAACTCGTTTCAAAGCATCTTTCCTAGATTTTCAAATTATGCGACTTAAAAAACAAGGCCCTTATAGCCTTGTTTTTTGTGGAATTTGGATTTTTTGTTAAGTAGGCTGTATTATTGATATATGAAGAAGTTTTTGATATTTTTCGCAATTTTTCTCGCAGTGACCCTGGCGGTGTTTTTTGGCAGGCAAAAAGATGATTTTTCCGAAGTTGGCAGTCCGGAAATCGTTTCCGAAGTTTCTCAAGATCTGAATGAGGAAATGGTTGAAATTGAAGAAGAAGTTGTGAAAGAGGAAGAACTTCCAAAGCTGTTGCCGAAATCCGCCTTAATTCAAGCTCCTTTTCTTTCTCAAGCTCCTTTTGCTGTTTGGGATGCGCTTCACGAAGATGCCTGCGAGGAAGCGAGTTTGGTTATGGTTAAATATGCGATGGAAAATAAGAAAGAAATTTCTTTGCAAAAAGGAGATGATGAAATTAAGGGTTTGGTAAGTTTTCAGGAAAAAAATGGATATGGGCTAAGCATTACTCTTCAAGAACTTTCCGAGGTGGCAAGGGATTATTATGGAATGAAAACCGGAAGAGTGGAAGAAAACATTTCCATTGAAGATATCAAAAGGGAAATCTCGGAGGGACGCTTGGTGATAGTTGGAGCAGCCGGAAAAATTTTGCCTAATCCCAATTTCAAAAACGGTGGTCCTAACTATCATATGCTGGTCGTGAAAGGATATGATGAAAACGGATTTATTACCAATGATCCCGGAACCAGAAAAGGAGAAAATTTCCGCTATACCTTCGAAAGCCTTTTTTATTCAATCCATGATTGGAACGAGGAGAATATATTGAAGGGAGAAAAAAATTATTTGGTTTTTGATTGATTATTGTCCGCTTTCTTTGCCATCAAAGAAAGCGGACAGAAAGAAACTGTCCGCCGTGTTCCGCCTTCTGACAAATCTACGCTTCGTTCGCTAAAACTTCCAGATCGCTACGCTATGTGGAAGTTTTTTAACGCTCACTCTGCTTGATTTGTTGCAGAAGGCTCACAATGGCGGAGTTATTTTTACAAAATTTGTTTTATACTCCATTTATACTAATTAAGTTATGAAAAAGTGGCTTAATTCGGCCATTATTTTGAATCCTGATTGACAATTGAGATATTGTTTTATAAAATAACCCGACGACTGAATCTTTGAAAATTTAATATCTAGCATAAGGAGGTACTAAAATGGATGCTACTATTTTTGCTATAGTTGCCACCTATGTTCGTTCCGGCTTATTAATATTGTTATTAGCTTTGATAGTAGTTGCAATAATGGCAATTGCAACGCAAAACATAAATAATATCGGAGGATTTTTTGTGTTTTTATTAAAATTACTAGGCAGGTTATTTCGTTGTTTATTTGCATTCTGGGCATTTTTTTTAATGACATATGTTTGCATTGATTTAATTAAGTCTGCTCTATCTGGAGGCCTAGGTAATTTTATAGGTTGTTGTTTTGCTTCAATTATATTAATACCTTTCTGGATTATTGCTGGCCTTGCTACTTTCAGAAGTTTTGTTTGCTTAATGTTTTGGGAAGAAGAATTTTTTGATTTCTGGTAGATTCCGATAGATATTAATAATAAAGGCGAGAAGTTAAAAAACTGTCCCGCCTTTTTCTTTTGCTCAAAATGCTTGTGAAATTTTGATTCCGGATTCTTTGTAATAAGAAAGGTTAAGAGAATAAAGATATTTCTTTGAAAGGAGGTGGAAATTATGGAAAAGCTAAATTGGCTTGAATGGTTGACACTAGTGCTTATCATCGTCGGAGGATTGAATTGGGGACTAGTGGGAATTTTCCGCTTTGATCTGGTAGCGGCGATTTTTGGGGACATGAGCGCTTTATCAAGGGGAGTATATTCGCTTGTCGGATTGTCTGCCGTTTATTTTGCTTTTGTTTCAGCCAGCCTTTGCAAGAAATAGCAATATTTTAAAGAACTGTTTTTACGCTTAAGCCGGATTTTTCGGATAGTATTTGGAAGCTTTGACGCAAGGCTTCTTTTTTTGTAATATGGCGGTAATATGAGAATCTTTCTTAGCCGTCATGCCGGGTTTTGCGAAGGAGTAAAGCGGGCGTACAAGATCATAGAAGAAATTTCAAGGAATCCCAAGATAAAGCGGCCGATTTTTATTATTGGCTCGCTGGCTCACAATGAAGACGTGGTGCGAAGGATAGAAAAAATGGGAATAAAGAAAATTGAGCAGAAAGGAAGCTTAAGAAAATTTGTAAAATCACTTAACGGTAAAGCCGGAACTTTAGTGGTAACCGCCCACGGAATGGGTCCGGAAATTTATGAACTTTGCAAAAAAAACGGAATTGATCTTGTGGACACGACTTGCCCGAAAGTTATCAAAGTGCAAAGGCTGGCAAAAACATATTCCCAAAAAGCAAAAGTTGTGATTGTCGGAGACAAGGATCACAAGGAAGTCAGGGGAATTTTTGAGTGGTCCGAAAAAAAAGCTTTTATTGCGGAAAGTGAAAAGGATTTAGCTGATTTTAAGGCGGAGAAAAACGAAACCGTTTATGTTCTTTCGCAAACAACGCAAAATGCAGACAAGGTAAAAGAAATTTATAAAAAACTTAAGAAAAAATATCCTAAAACAAAACTGACAGACACTATTTGCGCAAGCACAAACTTGCGTCAAGAAGAAGTTCGGAAAATGGCAAAGAAAAATGACGCCATGATTATTATCGGCTCTCCCGAAAGCGCCAATTCAAATCGCCTTTTTGAAATTTCAAAAAAAGTTAACAAAAGGTCATATTTCATAGAAAAAGCGAAAGATATCAAAGAAATCTGGCTTAAGGATTGCAAGAAAATCGGCGTCTCCGCCGGAGCCTCAACACCGGAGTGGGTGATTGAGGAAGTTCTAAAGTTCTTAAAGTTATAAGGTTTATCAGGTTCTTAAAGTTATAAGGCACTAAATGATTCTTTATAACTTTATAACTGTTTCTGTTTGCTTTTGTCCCGTTTTCTGGTTATAATGCCAGTATATTTAATTACGCATAAAATTCTTTTATGGAGCGGACTTTAATCTCTGAAACTCCCGGAAAAGTGGGGGAAAATGTGAAAATTTGCGGTTGGGTGAACATCCGGAGAGATCACGGGAAGCTTATTTTTATGGATATCCGCGACCGGAGCGGAATGATTCAAACGATCATTATTCCGGACGAGAAAGAGGCTTACAGTTCGGCAAAATATGTCAGGGATGAATATGTCGTTGAAATTGAAGGGCTGGTCAAGGAAAGGCCGGCTTGCTCCGCGAATGAAAAAATCGCAACCGGAAAAGTGGAATTGGAAGTGAAGAAAATAAAAGTGCTTGCAGAAGTCAAAGGGGAGCTGCCTTTTAGCGTTTCGGAAGACGACATAAATCTCAATCTTACGACTCTTCTTGACAATCGGATTATTTCTCTTCGCAATGAAAAGCGGAAAGCCATCTTCAAAATTTATGCGAAAGTCCTGGAGGCCTATGCCGAAGCGATGCGCCGAGGAGGATTTTTGGAAATAAAAACTCCCAAAATCGTATCTTCCGCCACCGAAGGAGGCGCGAACTTTTTTAAAATAAAATATTTCAGCCGTAGCGCCTTTCTTGCCCAAAGCCCGCAGTTTTACAAGCAGGCGGGAGTGGGTATTTTTGAGCGCGTTTTTGAAATCGGCTCTGTTTTTCGAGCCGAGCCGCATTTTACTTCCAGGCATGTCAATGAATATATCGGCCTTGACGCGGAAATGGGATTTATCGAAAGCCTCGGTGATGTTATGGATGAATTGGCGAAAACAATGCAGTCTATTTTTAGTTCCGTCAAGGAAAGCTGTTCCGCGGAGCTTCAAAAATACGGTGCGCAAATTCCGGAAGTCAAAGAAATACCTAGGCTAAAATTGTCCGAAGCGTTGAAAATTCTGGATAAGGAATTTGGAAAGAAATTGGAAGGAATAGACATTGATCCGGAGGGGGAAAGGCTTATTTGCGAATGGGCGGAAAAGAAATATGGTTCTGAACTGGTATTCCTGACCCATTATCCGGTAAGCGCAAGGCCTTTTTATACGATGCCAAGCAGGGACGGAAAATTTACGGAAAGTTTTGATCTTCTTTTCCGCGGGACGGAAATTGCAACTGGAGGCCAAAGGATTCATAGCTACAACAAATTAGTATCCAATATAAAGAAATGCAAGCTGAATCCCGAACAGTTTAAGGATTATCTGGAAAATTTCCGCTACGGAATACCTCCGCACGGAGGATGGGGGCTTGGTTCGGAGCGGATAGTCCAAAAACTCCTCGGTCTTAAAAGCGTAAAAGAAGCGGTCTTGTTTCCGAGGGATGTGAAGAGGCTAACGCCATAATCGCTTCGCTAAATTCTAAAGTCTAAATTTTAAATTCTAAATTAAGGTGTTCGCATAGCGAACATGCAAAAATACATTCTGTCATTTGGGTCGCTTATAAAACAAAAATGCAAACAAACCACAAAGAGAAACTAGACAGGAAGAAAATCAGGATTATCCACTGGATTTCTTTTTTTATTGGGTTTACCCAGTCGGTTTTGATCTATGTAATGTCTTCTTATTTTAAAGAAATTTCCGGCCAAGAAAATTTAGGCGGTTTTTATTTTGTTTCTTATTTTTTTATTTTGGTCATTCTCTTGAATCTCCATAAATTGATGTCCTCCTTTGGAAAAAGCGCTGTTTTTTGCCTGTTGGTGCTTGCAAGCATCATACTCTCGTTCGGCCTTATTCTGCTTCCAAATTCTTGGTGGGGAATAGCCTTGATGATGGCATATATTATAGCCAGCATGCTGGCTTGGGTTTCAACAGATGTTATTTTGGAATCATTTTCTACCGATGCCATGTCAGGAAGGATTCGGGGTGTTCATCTGACTTTTCTTAACATGGGATTTCTGTTCGGACCGTTTGTTTCAACAAGAATATTGGAAAAATTCGACTTTAATGGAATTTTCGCTTTTTTGGTAATTTCCAACTCTTTGATACTAATCACCGCTCTTTTGAAGCTTCGGAGCGTAAGCTATAAATGCCTTAAAAAAGAATCCATTTTGGGTCTTGTGAAGAATGTGATGAAACGCAAAAACGTAGTCAGGATATATTATATTGCTTTTATTCTTGAATTTTTCTTTTCCTTGCTGGTTATTTATACTCCGATTTATCTTCTGAACAATGGGATGACTTGGAATCAGATCGGGATAATTTTTACATACATGCTTATTCCTTTTGTCATTTTTCAAATTCCCGTTGGTTTTTTAGCGGACAAAAAAATGGGAGAGAAAGAGCTTCTAATTTTAGCGCTTGCCTTTATGGGAATTTCCACCTTCGCGCTTTATTTTATCAGCAGTTTTACCGTTTTTGTCTGGGCAGTCGCGCTTTTTGCGACCAGAGTAGGCGCAGCGCTCGTTGAAATTCTGCGGGATTCCTATTTTTATAAAAGGATTGACGCCGGCGACGTGGACACGATAAATTTCTTCAGGACCGCCCTTCCGATGGGGAACATGGCGGCGGCGATCCTGTCTTTTGTTTTGCTTATAAATCTTCCCTTGCAATTCATTTTTATCCTGGTTTCGCTAATTGTTTTCACTGCTCTCTATCCGGCGTTGAAACTTCAGGACAGCAGGAGCGAGGCGGAAATAAAAGGGTGATTTGTTTGGTGTTTTCTGCTTTTTCAGGGAATGGCTTCCATCCCCTTGTTTTTTGATAAATAATCAAAAGGTTGCTATACTAAATAAGGTAAAAAATAATAAAAATAATATGCCTATTTCAAAAAAATTAACAAATTATCTGGATAAGGCCAGATATAAGTATAAGATTGTTGAACATAAGACTACCTATACCGCTTGGGACACTTCGCAGACAGAAAGAGTAAAGCCCCAGGAAGTGGCGAAAGCATTGGTTTTGAAACTGGACGGAAGAGACCCTGTTTTAGCAGTTTTGCCGGCGAACAGAAATATGGACAAGAGAAAGCTTCTGGGCGTAATTAACGCCAAGAGAAAAAAAGACGGATTGAAAGCGGCGAAAAAAATTGATTTTGCCAAAGAAGCTTGGATGAAAAAGAATGTTTTCGGCAAAGTCGGAGCGGTTGCGCCATTCCGGGGCATTTTGAAATTTGACATTTATGCCGATTCGCTTTTGCTCAAGAATAAGGAAATATATGCCGGAACTGGAGAATACAAATTTTCCGTGAAGATTAATGTTAAGGATTATTTAAAGAAAGAAGAATTGATTAAGGGAAGTTTTTCGGTTAAGAAAAGATAAGCGACACGAATCCCGAGTACTCGGGACGAATTAGCACACGAATGACACAAATTTCGCGGCATTCGTGTGTATTCGTGGATTAGTATCACGTATGTATAATATCAAACTAGACCAATTTGAAGGTCCGCTGGATTTGCTTTTAAGTCTTATTGAGGAGCAAAAGCTGGATATTACGCGAGTGAGCCTTTCAAAAGTGGCAGACCAATATTTGGAATATATCGGAGAAAGGAAAAGCATAAGTCTTGAGAATCTGGCTGATTTTTTATATGTTGCTTCAAAGCTTATTTTGATAAAGTCCAAAGCGCTTATTCCGGCGATTGAGCTTTCCGAAGATGAAGAAGAAGAAATAAAAGATTTGGAATATCAGCTTGCGGAATATAAAAAATTCAAGGATATTGCCGAAATGCTGGGAAAAATGTTCGGTTACGGAAAAAAAAGCTTTTCACGGGAAGGTTTTCAGGGATTCAGCTCGTTTTTTTCCGCTCCGCCGAACGTCAACGCATACGACCTGAAAAAAGCTTTTATCAAAGTTTTGGATTCAGTTCCGGTTTTTGAAAAGATGGAAGAAGAAATAGTCCGGGACGTCATCACTCTGGAAGAAAAAATAGGCTACCTTCAGGAAATTATCAGGCAAAGAGCGGAAGCTACTTTTTCTGAATTGGTAAATGGGGCAAAGGACAAGGTTGAAGTCATTATTTCATTTCTGGCAATGCTGGAAATGGTGAAGCAAAGGATTTTAAATGTTGATCAAAAAACGCTTTTTGCAGAAATTAAAATGAGACATAATAAAATAAACCAAATTTTATAATTTTATAAATAATTTCTAAATTTTCAAATGTTTAAAGCATTTAAGAATTAGAAAATTGTTTACCACCGCTTTAGCGGGGTCCATTATTGGCGGGAAAATTAAAAATTGGAAATTAAAAATTACCAACTATGGATAATTTAAAGTCAATCATCGAAAGCATTCTCTTTATTCACGGAGAGCCGATTAAGATTTCAAAAA
>CAYTRS010000009.1:2227-20743 GCA_964440305.1 uncultured Bdellovibrionales bacterium | reverse complement strand
TATTATGTCACCCTTCCAAGGTGAAGATGCCAGTTCGATTCTGGTATCCCGCTCCAAAAGTATCAATTTTGCTAATATCGATTTTTCTATTTGATAAATCAGTTATTATATGAAGAATTGCTTTATTTAATACTCAATGTTTTAATAAATAGTTGGAGGAGTTTTTTAACATTAAAATATTTATTATACGGAGGTGCTAAGTGAAAACGGCTTATTTAACAGCTGGTCCTCGTGGTGCTGGTAAATCAACCTATGTTTCAATGGTTCAGAAATGTAGTCCGGAAATATTAGTTGTTAATAGTGATGAGCTTTTTATCAGAGAATTTGGGGCAGATTGTTTTGATCCATATTCTGGTATGCACATTGTAGCAGCCCAACTTTTAAAACAAGAGATAGAAAAGGTTTTCAATTTAGCCAAAGAAGATGCAAAAATTATCATTGATGCGTGGAACGGTTTTCCCAGTAAGCGTATTGGTTATATCAGATATCTAAGAGAGCTCGGGGTTGGTTTTGTTGTCTGTTGGTATTTTGTTACACCGCTTTCAGCTTGCATTAAATGGTTTCAACAAAAACCGGAATGTACAAGCATAAGAATTGATAGCATCAAGTGGGATTGGAAACTATATCATGAACAAGCCGCAGACATTGATTATCCCAATTGCGAAATTTATCGACCAGAAATTGATGAGTTCAATTACAATCGAAAGTTTGATATGATATGCCGCATTAATCCTTTGCAGCTTAGCCTTCCAGGTGTCACTATGATTTAAACAATATTATCATAAAACAACGATCCGTTTTTTTATATAGAACGGGTCGTTTTTCTTTTCCCTCAAATAAGGCCTTTCTCCATAAATATATTTCCAACCTTAATATTGACTTTATTAACCTGTCAAAGGGCAGGGATTATCATCAACCGCTCCAAATAAAAAACCGCTGGTTTCCAAATTGGCGGTTTTTTATTTTCGGTATTTTATTGCTCTAATTGCATATTTTCAAATTCTTTGCTCATTTCTTCCGCATCAGGAAGCGCTTCTCTGTATTCTTCCGATTTCTTTTCCCATTCTTCGGCTTCTTTGTTCATTTTATCCACACTTTCTTCCATTTTTTCAAATGCCGGACTAAGCTCCTGTTTTGCCTTTCTTATTCCGAGCCATCCTAAGACAAAAAACGCAATCACAGAAATCAAAACTATCATCAGGCATCCTCCCAAAAGCCATGCCCAAACATGGCTACTTTTTTGCGGAGGATTTGCCGCCGGAGGAGGCGTTTGATAAACAGGCTGCTGGGGCTGAACAGGGGGCTGTTGCGGTTGCAGAGGTAGAGGTGTGGGGTTTTGTGCCGGAGCTGCTGGTGCCGATGGAGCAGGTGGGGCAGCAGGCTGAACAGGCGGAGTTTGTGTTTGTGTTTGCTGGTCCATATTCTTGTCCCGTACCAATTTCCCTGAAATTGCAGCGGGGTTTATTTAAAGATTAATCGTATTTAAATTATACCACAAAATATAAAATTGCAATTGTTTTTTATTTATTCATTGCGCTTTTCTGTGTTAAAATATTAAATGGGAGGATATGCATTGATACCCTGAATTTTTTGTGTTGAAACATACCAAAAAATATAAAATAAAAAATAAAGCCAATATTTTAATATTGGGGATTTTAGTGTTTTTTTTATTTTCAAATATTCCCGAAACGCGAGCCGAATATTACGACGACTACAGTGATGTTCTCTTGGTTGTGAATGATGAATCGGAATTTTCCGGACAAATTGGAGATTATTTTCAGGAGCAAAGAAGCATTCCGGAATCGCACGTGGTCCATCTTGAATGTTCAACCTCAGAAACTATTGATGATACTGAATTTACCAACAACATCAGAACGCCTATTGAAAATTTCATAACAGCCAATGATTTGGAAGGTGAAATAAATTATATTGTAACTACGAAGGGAGTGCCTTTGAGAGTTAGCAGAGGCGGTAGCGGATCTATGAATAATAGTTCATCAGTAGACTCTGATTTGTCTTTAATTTTGGGTCAATATAGCAGTTCAATCGGAGCAAATGGATATGTTAGCAATCCTTATTATTTAAATAACAGAAAATTTTCCCGCAGAGAATTTGATTTTTATCTGGTGACTCGCCTTGACGGCTTTACTTATGAAGATGTAAAGAATCTTATTGACAATGCCACCAACGCTGATGATTCCGGAACTTTTGTTATTGATGCAAGAAATATAACCGAAGGTAGTTATTATAGTTTTGATCAGGACATGAGGGACGCTGAACCGGTTTTAAGCAATAAGGGATATGATGTAAACCTTGATAATACGACAACATTTATAGTAGGGCAGGAAAATGCCTTGGGTTATTATAGCTGGGGAAGTAATGATTCTGGATCTGCAGGTGATGATGCTTGGGATATCTCTTTTGCGCCGGGGGCTATTGGCGATACTTATGTTTCAAGCTCCGGAAGAACTTTCGAGTATTCCAGTTTCGTGGGAGGGCTTCAAAAATACGATAGTTTATCTTGGACATCTTATGGCGTTCAAAATTATTCAGATATAGACAACCAGTTTCTTGGGAGGCTTATGATTGATGGAGATGAGATTTGGGCGGCAAAAGGAATTCGGGATCAGCTTTTGTCAAATCAGGGAGGGGGAATCAGACTTTATTCTACAACTGACGGACAATATTCCGGCACTTCATATACAACTGACAATGGGCTATCGCACAATCGCGTTTACGATATGCTGTTAGACAGCGCTAATGATCAAGTATTTGTCGCTACGGGAGCTGGTTGCGATGTTTTTGATAAAAGTACATCTTCCTGGGTCATGCTTGATGAAGATTATTATAGCGGAATAAATGTTAGAGCGCTTGCTCTTTCAGGAAACAATCTTTATGTGGGAACTTATGGGGAAGAAAATTCGAGTGTAAGAAAATATTCTGCAGATACCTTGTCTTTTGTCGAATCTTATAATATTTCCAATGATAGTGTTCAAGATTTGGAGATAGATGATACCTATCTTTGGGTGGCAACTGCAGGCGGATTAAAGCGCATAACTCTTGCAGATGGAACCATTGCTTTATATACAACATCTTCCGGACTTAAAAATAATTCCCTTAGCCGTGTTGAACGTCAAGGAGATTATATCTGGTTTTCATATTTAAGCAGGGTAGTTGATGAGGATCCTGATCCGGATGATTATTATTACATATCCAAAATGGATATTGCTTCAGAAAATGTGACAAACTATGCCTGGTCAGACGTAAGCAGTTCTCCTTTGTATAACTCAAACGGAATAGGTTTTATTACCTATGATTCATCAAGGAATGATGTTTGGATAGGTCCTGGAAGAGGTACGTCTTGTAGTGATAATTGTATTTCAAGGTATGATGTCGATACTGATACTTGGATTGGAGAAGATGTTGCCAACATTAATTATAATGATTTAGCGCTTGATTCTTCTGATAATATCTGGACATCTTCTCGTTTTTCTGGACAATCCCTCTCCGCCAATCTAATTGCTGAAGGCATAACCGGAATAAAGGGATATGTGTATGAACCCTATGCTACTGCAATGGCAAGACCACAGTATTTATATGATAGGTATACTTACGGATATAATTTAGCGGATAGTTTTTATATGGCATCAATCTGGCTTAGTTGGATGGATGTTGTTGTTGGTGATCCCAAAACTCATATCGTAACTAATAATTCAATAGGCACTAACTGCGGAGGCAGTGTTCCATGCCAGTGCGGAAACACGGTAACGGAAAGCGTTGTGCTGACGGCTGACTTATCTTGCGAAGGAGTTGGGTTATATGTGGGAGCTGAAGGAATAACCATAGACGGAAACGGACATTCAATCACCGGAGATATGGCATCATCAGCTTATGGAATAGACAACGCGGCGAGTTATGACAATGTGACAATTAAAAATTTCTCCAACATTACCAACTTTGAAAGAGGAATATATCTCAAAAACTCAACCGGAAGCACGATTGAAGATAATGTTGCCAACTCAAATACTTATGGAATTTATCTTCAATCTTCCACGTCAAACGCAATTTCTGGAAATACGGCAAATTCAAATAGCCATTCGGGAATACTCGCTGATTCGAATTCCGGATCAAATGAAATTTCGGAAAATACCGCAAATTCAAATAGCACAGCCGGATTGAACATATCTTCAAGCTCAAATATTATTTCCGGAAATACCGCCAATTCAAACACTAACCACGGTTTTTATATAAACGGCTCCAGCAACACCTTGTCCGAAAATACCGCTAACTCAAACAGTAAGGGAATTTCTCTTTACAATGCGGCCAATTCAAACACTGTTTCCGAAAACATGATAAATTCCAATAGTTTTGGAATATTTTGCTTTCTGATGATGGGAAGAATAAACATAATAAGCGATAACACCTTATCTTTAAACGGGAGCATATACTACAATTTTACCGGGGTGTCTAATGTCTTCACTGGAAACAACTTTATTTCTAACGGAAAGGATGATTTGGGATCAAACGGAACTCATTCTGAAAATCAATTTTCATATACGACAAACGAGGATAGTTCTATGCTGAGTTTATCCGAAACCAACCGCACAATAGACCTGGGAGGAACCGCCAGTTTTGAAATTTCCATTTATGACACCAAGGGCAATGACTGTTCCAATTGTACTTATGAAGTTTCCACCACTCCTTCTGAAACCGTAACTTCTAACAAAGAAGGAAGTGTTGTCACTGGAAGCTTTGTTCCCTCAAGAACCGGAACGTATTCACTGAATTTTACCGCCACCGATTCCAATGGAAACGAGGCAAGTAAAAATTATCTATTCTTTGTGGGCGAGGCTGAATCAGTGACAGAAAGATATTATTTCAGAGACAATGACGTTTCAAATCAGCAAGAAGACGATTATACCGGAAAATCTCTTCTTTCGGAAGCTCCTTCGGAAACCGAAGAGTGGGGAATTATCGCCTATAAAATCAAAAATTATCCGGATGAAATTCCAAACTATCCATTGTCTATTCTTTCAAGTGTCAATACATATAGCTGGTATAAAATGGATTCCGAAGGAAGCATAGGGATTCAGAGATCATTCAACCCCGTAACAATGTCATCCGGAACCTCTAATGATTATTCGGAAACTTTATCCGCCCAAGGAAGCTATACCTGGACAAATAAGAATTTTTCCGATCTGAATTGGGCAATGAATTACCCAAAAAACTGGAACTTTCTTTCTTTAACACTCACAGATGATGATTCAAGCGCTTATTGGCAAACAACTGCCGACCAACCTTCCTACGCGGATTTTAATTATTCCTATCCGGAAAACCCGGCCATAAGATCAATTTCAAATGATGATATTATTGTGCTTTCCGCCACTTCTTCCAGCACCGATTCAAGCCATGCCAGTCTAGTGCTTAAAAATCCTACTTCATCTGCCGCTTCCACAAATATCACTCTGGACGACTTTAGCCGCCCATTCCTAAACCACGCAACTGCCATCACCTCAGAAACTGCCACAATTACTGCTTCCGTAGGAAGCGATGAAACTTCCACCCTCGATTCATTGAAAATGGAAGTAACTGTTCCTTCTGGATCCTTAAATGTCAATGTCAGTGATTGGAATACTTCCGGAACATATTATAAGGCGTGGACCGAATCATCTTCTTCCGAAGGACTTACTAATGTCATCCATACAATCGGAGATTTGGAGGTTAATAAAAATTATAAGTTAAAAGTGGACGGAGTTTTGGATTCAAACATTTCCGGAAGCGCTTGTTCGGAAGGAATCTGCAAATCCGATTCTCAAGGAGAAATCACTTTTACATACACAGGGACCTATTCCGAGCATACTTTCACCCTAGCGCCTGAAGAAATGGAAGAAAACATTGAAACTCCGAAATTTAAGATTGGAAGCGATAAATCGATTCCGCTTGATGGATCGAAAACTTATCTTAAAAACGAAAAAATAAGGCTTAAGGGAAAAAGCTCCGTTATTGCCAACGGAACGGTAAAGATATACAAAAACGGAGACTTGAAAAAGGAAGTTTCGGTCGACAGCGAAGGTAAGTGGAGTGCGGGAATGAAACTTAAAAAAAATAAAAGCATCACCTTAAAAATAGAATATTACAATCAATATGACACCCTAGTGGAAACCAAAAAAAAGAAAGTTGAAGTGGATGATGAAAAACCGGAATTTGTGAAATTTATTCCCCGTCTCAAAACTGTTTCCGCGAATGACGGATCCCTAAGCTGGGAAACGAAAGATAATGAGGGAATTAAGAAATATCGAATTCATCTCGACGGATATATTCATTCCGTTAAAACGCCGAGTTTTAAAATTACAGCCGGAACCCCTGGAGGGGTAAAAAATATCAGAATAGAAGCCTACGACAAAGCGGGAAACAAATCTGTCCATGAATCTTTAATCAGAGTACAATAAATTATATGCTTATTGGAATTGACGCCCGGTTTTATGGAACACTCGGAAAAGGGCTAGGGAGATACACACAAAAATTAATAGAGAATCTGGAAAAGATTGATAATAGCAATCGGTATTTTGTGTTTCTTCGAAAAGAAAATTTTGAAGATTATCAGCCAAAAAACAAAAACTTTACGAAGGTTCTAGCGGATTTTGAGTGGTATACTTTTTCAGAACAATTTGGCATGCCCAGGCTGCTAAATAAATATAATTTGGATTTGGTTCACTTTCCCCATTTTAATGTTCCGCTTTTTTACAGAAAAAAATTTATTGTTACCATTCATGATTTAATTCTCCTTCATTTTCCAACTCTTCGGGGAACAACCTTAAATTCATTTTTCTATTTCATCAAATATCTGGCCTATAAAATAGTCATAAAAAGCGCAATTAGAAGGGCGAAAAAAGTCATCGCTGTTTCAAATTTCACCAAAAAGGACATTCTAGAAAATTACCGCATTGATTCGGAAAAGGTGATTGTAACTCATGAGGCTTGTGATAAAACTGTTTTACGGGAAGAAAACAAAGATGATGAAGAAATCCTGAAAAAATATGGTATAATTAAACCGTACATCCTGTATGTCGGAAATGCCTACCCCCACAAGAATTTGGAAAGGCTTATTTTGGTTTTTAGAGAAGTGGTAAAAATAAAAAAGGAACTGCGTTTAATTATGGTTGGGAAGAGGGACTATTTTTACATGCATATTGAAAAGCTGGCAAAAATGAATAAAATACCGAATGTCATATTTGCTGGAAATGTCGGGGATTCCGACCTCAAAACGGTCTACAAAAATTCAACAGCTTACGTTTTTCCTTCGCTTTACGAAGGATTCGGCATACCGCCTCTTGAAGCGATGGCACAAGGAATCCCGGTAATCTCCTCGGATCATCCTTGTATGCAAGAAATTTTAGGGGAAAGCGCGCTTTATTTTGACGGGAAAAACGAAAAAGAAATGGAAAAGGCAATAATAAGGATAATCAAAGACGAAATTTTAAGAAATAATCTTATGCAGAAAGGATTTGTGCAAATAAAAAAGTACGATTGGAAAAAAATGGCGGAGCAAACCTTAGCAATTTATGAATCAGCGACCAATGCCGAAAAATAAAATTATTCCTCAAATGTTCGATGTCCGCCCGGTTGATAAATCCGGGGATTTGGATTGGGAAAAAATAAAAAAAGTTGGGAAAATTTTTTATGCTTCAGAATTTTCAAAAAAAGCGAAGGAAAAAGAAATAGCGCCGATTGAATTTGAGAAAAAAAATTATTGTGTTTTTAAAGTTAATGTCTGGGAATTGGGAAGAAAAATTCCAACTGACGAGGTTCCGATATTCAGGAAAGAGAGAAATTATTTTGAAGAAAATTATTATAAAAAAGAGAGTTTTTTCAACGAGGCTCCTTGGGATTTCCGGCTTAAAGAAAAAAACGAAGAAGCCAAGGATATAAGTGCCGTAAACTTCCTGGAAAAAACAAAAAAGGAAGGAAGGAAATCATTTAACTTCAGTCTTGGAAATTTTATTTTTTCAACAGCGGGAAAAAAAGCGCATCCAGCAGTAAAAGAGACTGCGGATCCGAAATTAAAAAGGAAGGTCAAAAAACCCGAATGGCAATCCTTTCTAAATACCGCAAATATTGGCTTATTGCGGGAAATTAATTCAAAAAAATACGCTTTTTCATTTGCCATTTTTTCAGTATTAATCTTTGCGACTCTGGGAGTTTTTCCGCTAGTTCAAAAAAGTCTCTCCATTAAAGAAAGTGTAATGGCAAACGGAAATACAGGATTCTTAAATCTTGCTTCTGCCATGGAGAATATCAAAAGCCAAAATTTCGATTCTTCCGCAGAAAATTTTCAAAGTGCCTATGAAAATTTTGAAAAAGCATCGGAAGAACTTGACGGAATAGGAAAAGCGCTTATTGAAACTTCGCGATTCTTTCCCTATATTTCAAAGCTTTCCTCCGGAAAAAATTCCCTTTATGCCGGAAAACATGTTTCTTCTGCCGGAAAAAGCCTTAATCAGACAATCCAAATGCTTTATTCCTTTGAAAATCCATTGAAGTCGGAAGGGGAGGGATCTTCCCTCCTTGAAACATTCAAATCGGCAGAAGAAAATTTAGGGGCTGCAAATGCCGATCTTTTGAAGGCGCAAAAATATCTGGATAAAATAAAAGTTGATGATCTCCCTGAAGACAAGAGGGAAGAATTCGTTGGACTGAAAGGCAAACTTCCTGAAATTACGCAGGCTATCAGTACTTTTTCTGAAAACAGCCATACTTTTATTGATATTCTAGGAGGAAACGGACCGAGAAAATATCTTCTTCTTTTCCAAAACAACTATGAAATGCGGCCGACTGGGGGATTTATTGGAAGTTACGGACTTTTGGATATATATAACGGAAAAGTAAGAAATTTCTACATTGATGGGATTTTCAATCCCGATGGCCAGCTTACAGAAAAGATAGTTCCACCCAAACCAATTCAAAAAGTAAGCGCTGCCTGGAGCCTTCATGACAGTAACTGGTTCCCGGATTTCCCGTCTTCTGCGGAAAAAGCGATTTTATTTTTTGAAAAAACCGGCGGACCCACAGTAGACGGAGTAATTTCTTTCACTCCGCAAGTTATGCAAATGCTTTTGGAAATAACTGGACCGATTGAAATGAGCGAATATGGAACTACGCTCGATGCCGGGAATTTCATCGAGCAAACACAATATGAGGTAGAAACTGATTATGATAAGGAAAAAAATCAGCCCAAAAAAATACTTTCCGATTTGGCCCCGATAGTGCTGGATAAAATTTTTAGCGCCAAGGATGTTTCCAGTATCGCAAAAACCATCAGCGCCTTTTCAAACGGGCTATCCCAAAAACAAATTCTCATCTATTCAACCAATAAGGATTTTCAAAAGATTATTTCCAGCCAGCATTGGTCGGGAGAAATACTTGAAACCAAAAAAGATTATTTAAGCGTAATAAACACGAATATCAACGGATATAAAACCGACGGGGTTGTTGACGAAGGGATAAGCCATCTCGCTGAAATTCAAGAAGACGGGTCAATCATCAATACCGTCACTATAATCAGAAAGCACAATGGAGGAAACAACGAATATGAGTGGTTCAATAAAGTTAACGCTGATTATATGCGCGTTTATGTTCCGCTGGGATCGAAACTTTTGGAAGCGGAAGGCCAAACCAGAGAGTTCAACGATCCTCCGCTTGACTATGATCTTTTAGAATTTAAACGCGATCGGGACATAGAAAGAGAGGAGCGTTCCATGGCCATTGATGAAAAAAGTGGAACTAGGACGTACGAAGAATCCGGAAAAACGGTTTTTGCCAACTGGGTTTATGTCAGTCCGCAAGAAACGGTAACAATGAAATATAAATATCTTCTGCCATTCAAAATATCTTTTGAAAAACAGGACTTTGTAGATTCCTATTCAATTCTATTTCAGAAGCAATCGGGAAGCCTTGGAAGTAATCTCGAATCTCAGATAAAATATCCGAGTAATTTTGAAATTTCCTGGACTTACCCGCAAAACTTGAAAAATCATGAAAAAATTGTAAAATGGGAATCTGACTTGAAGGAAGACCGTTTTTTGGGAATTGCTTTTATTTTGGATAGAAAAATAATTGTCAATAATTAGAGTGTCTTAAGCAAAGAGCAAATCAGCAAAAATATTTTATTTTCAAGGTTGGCTAAAGAAGATATTTTTGACGACTTGCACATATTGCCCGCAAAATCATTTGATTCAAAAGATTATCAACAATAGAATACTCAAAGACCGTCCGACGCAGTCAATTACAGCGGCAGCTTTTATTGTTGCTTGCGCCGGAATAATGAGCCGGGTCCTGGGACTTATCCGCGACAGAATCCTCGCCTCGCAATTCGGAGCAGGCGATATTCTGGATGCATATTATGCCGCTTTCCGGATCCCCGACCTCCTTTATAATTTTCTGATTCTTGGAGCGATGAGCGCAGCATTTATTCCCGTATTCACCAGGCTCATTTCCAGCGAAAAGGAGAAAGAGGGATGGAAATTGGCGAACGGAGTTTTAATTTTGGTTGTTACGGCAATGATATTACTTTCAGTACTCTTGGGAATTTTTGCTCCTTATGTAATGAAAGTTATTACGCCGGGGTTTTCCGAAGAAAAGATGAGGCTTGCCGTTGAGCTTACAAGAATCATGTTCTTAAGCCCGCTTCTTCTTGGAATAAGCGCTATTTTCGGAGGAATATTGGTATCGTTTAAAAGGTTTTTGACTTATTCCTTAGCTCCGATGATGTATAATATTGGAATCATCATTGGCGCGCTTTTTTTCGTAAAAATATGGGGTCCGTTCGGACTTGCCTGGGGAGTGGTTTTAGGCGCACTTCTTCACCTTCTGATCCAGTACCCGGCAATAAAATTTTCCGGATACAAGTTTGAATTCCTATTTAGAGAATCCTTGCGTAATGAAAATATTAAGAAAATATTTTATCTCATGCTTCCGCGGACTTTTGCCATTGCCGCCAATCAGATAAACCTTCTGATAATAACCATTTTTGCCTCAACCTTAAAATCCGGAAGCCTAGCGATTTTCAATTTCGCAAATAATCTTCAAAGCGTTCCACTCGGCGTGATCGGAGTTTCCTTCGCCGTTGCCGCTTTTCCGGCTTTAAGCTCTTTTGCTTCAAAAGAAAAGAAAGATGAGTTTGTTTCCGCCTTTTCCAAAACTGCACGCCAAATAATTTTTCTGATTATTCCCCTAAGCGCATTCATTCTGATTTTAAGAGCGCAGATAGTGAGAATCACTCTTGGAACGGGAGAGTTTGATTGGGAAGATACCGTTCTTACATTTGATACTCTTGGAATTTTAGCCTTAAGCCTTTTTGCCCAAAGTCTCGTTCCGCTTCTCACCAGATCTTTTTATTCGATCCATGATACCAAAACTCCTTTTTTCATCGCTCTTGGCAGTGAAATAATAAATATTTTATTGGTCATTCTTCTGATTGATAAATACGCCCTATTCGGATTGGCGATTGCCTTTTCCGTTTCCGCAACTTTCAACATGATTACTCTGCTTTATGCCTTAAGAATAAGAATTAGGGAGATTGACGGAAAAAAGATTTTCAATTCTATGTTTAAATCCGCCTCTGCTTCTCTCCTTGCAGGAATCACAATCCAGATTTTCAAGAATATAACCGACCATTTCCTAGACATAGACACCTTCGTGGGAATATTTTCACAGCTTTTTATCTCCGCTTCCATGGGAGCGCTTGTTTTTGTCGCCATGTGCTATGCGATTAAGATAGAAGAATTTTTCGAATTCAAAAAATCAATTACCAAGAGGCTGTTCCGCGCCAGAAGCCAGATAACCGAAACTACGGATGAAATCAGCGGAGTTTAGGCAAATAAAAAAGGAACGGCTCGCTTTTGCGAACGCATTCCTTTTGGAACTTTCTAAACTTTTTTCAAAGGCTTCACATAAATCAAAATTCTCCTCCTTCCATCTTTTGTGAGTCCTTCTTCAACTACTCTCATATCTTCAACTTTGACATACCATCTTTCTCCTTCTTTTATTAATTTCTTCCCGTCCTCCACATACCACCTTATGGAATTTCGGGAATAGTTTCCTTGGCAGTGCCGATAATACTCCAACAGGGGATCTTTATTCATGAAAGCAGGAGTGAATTGCGGTTTTTCTGTTCTAATGTTTTTACTTGTAACAAGTTGAATAATATCTCCTCTCCTAATCATATAATACTTTTCTTGAACTGAATAATCTTCAAATGTTAAAGTTTCCATTTTGCCCTCCGTCACAATGGGTTATTTTTTCCTTATTCAATAACAAAATATCATATAAAATTACGCTAATTTTGTCAATGATTTTCGCGCACTGGCAAAAAGATAAATTTAGGCTATAATAGATTTAATGAAACAATCCCAACTTTTTACCAAAACTAGAAAAGAAACTCCGAAAGACGAAGTTAGTCTCAATGCCCAATTGCTTATTCGAGCCGGATTCGCGGACAAATTGATGGCCGGAGTTTACACTTTTCTGCCTTTAGGCTTAAGGGTAATGAAAAAAATTGAAGGAATTATCCGCGAGGAAATGAACGCTATTGGCGGGCAGGAATTTTTTATGCCTTCACTCCAACCTAAGGAAATTTGGGAAATGACCGGAAGGTGGAAAGCAATGGACGACTTATATAAGCTCAAAGACGCAAGCGACCGCGAATTTGCGCTGGGAGCAACGCACGAAGAGGTGATTGTCCCCCTGATGAAAAAATTCGTAAGCTCATATAAAGATCTTCCTCTTTATGCATATCAGTTCCAGAATAAATTCCGCATGGAGCTTCGTTCTAAATCTGGGCTTCTCAGAGGAAGAGAATTTATAATGAAAGATTTATATTCTTTCCATTTGGATGAGAAAAATCTGAATGAATATTACGAAAAAGCGAAAGACGCATATTTCAAAATTTTCGCAAGGTTAGGGATTGGAGAAAAAACGCACCTGACCTTTGCTTCTGGCGGATCTTTTTCCAAATATTCCCATGAATTTCAAACCATATCTTCCGCCGGAGAAGATACAATTTACGTCTGCGAAAATTGCGGTATGGCAATCAACAAAGAAATCAAAAGTGAAGTGAAAGAATGCCCTGAA
Organism: uncultured Bdellovibrionales bacterium; assembly: GCA_964440305.1. GTDB lineage: Bacteria > Patescibacteriota > Minisyncoccia > Moranbacterales > JAKLHP01 > CAYTRS01. Next base: position 7,615 of record CAYTRS010000009.1, on the reverse strand, counting down.
TGTTCGGGAATAAAATTCAAAGAAGAAGAAGCGATTGAGGTTGGGAATATTTTCAAGCTGATGAACAAATACTCCAAGCCTTTCGGATTTACCGTGAAAGATGAATGTGGAGAGAATAGGGAAGTTTTGATGGGATGCTACGGAATCGGATTGTCGCGCGCCATGGGAACGGCAGTGGAGCTTAATCACGACGAAAAGGGAGTAATTTGGCCGGAAGAAATAGCTCCGTTCAAAGCGCATCTTTTGGCACTGAATAATGAATCAAGAATTATGAATTATGCGGACAATTTATATAAAGAATTATTGGGGAAGGGAATTGAAGTGCTATATGACGACAGGGAAGCGAGAGTTGGAGAAAAATTTGCCGATGCGGATTTAATTGGAATCCCATACCGTATAGTTGTGAGTGAAAAATCAATTGAAAAAGGCGGGATGGAAGTCAAAAAGAGAAATGAGGATAAAAGTTCCGTCGTGAGTTTTAAAGATATCGGAAAAATCATTAAAAATGTTTCTTAACAACAAAATATCAAGGAGGGAAAAGCCATGTTTATTATTACGGAAGAGGATTTTAAAGAACTTTTTGGAAAAATTCTAGAAAATGATTATGAGCACGCTTTGGATGTTTTCAAGAAGTATGGTCGGAATTTTTCTTGGGATGTTGCTAATGTTATAATGCATGCGAGTTGCAATAACAAGATTGAAGATGTTCTTCAAATACTTGAAGAACATTATGAAAAACACATTTATTTCCAGCATCCTGACAGGCGGGCAGCCTTTGAAGATTTTCCTACTCGCCTAATGTTCAACCGAGTTTGCACTGAAATTCTTCAACTGACTCCAAGCGCCTGCTAGCTAAAAATCTAACTTAAAAGGACCCCGATAGGTCCTTTTTACTGAATAGGCTATTTCCGATTTTCTTAATCGATCAGGTTTGACCATCTGAACTTTTGATAGCACTCATTACACTCTCCCACATGAGGATTCATCGTTGGTTGCACTTTTCCTTCGCACTCAGGATTTGGACAAGACTTGGAACAGTCATTATACCCTTTGATAACTAGGACTCTTTTTAAAAGATTTTGGGAAATATTTTCTTCAGCTTTCATTTTATGCTATTCTCCTTAATAGCAAAGTGTTAATAAAGAACAACGGCTGAATTTTAACATAAAAATTTAAAATAGCGCAAGATACAAAAATTTTTCTAGATTTAATTCATAAGATAGGATTTAAATATGGTAAATTTTGAAAAAGGGTCTCATTTTGAAAATTCTTCAAGAAAAGAAAAAGAAGACTTGGAATCTTTTGATGAGATTTATAACAAACCCATGAGCAGAAGGGATTTTTTGGGACACGCAAAACGCATTTTGGGTGTTGCGGCAGGGGCTTATTTGGGCTATAAAGCCGGAAAGCCGGTTTACGAAATGGGCAAAGAGCTTGGACAAATTGAAGACTCTGAAATAGCAGAAAAAGAAGATTTAATTGAAGAAACTCCCACATCTGAACAGGTTGAAATAAGTGAAGAAAATACCAAATCATTGATTGAGCTTTTAAAAATTTCTCCGGGAGAAAAGATTAAAATTGATGCGGAGTTAATTGAAAAAGTGAAGCAATATTGGAAACATAAATACAGTCAAGATGAAAAATACAGGACGGGTTTCATAGAAGGGTATAAAAATATGGGAGAATGGCTTCCATATATTGAATCAATTTTTAAGGAAGAAGGTGTGCCTTTAAAGTTTTTATATTTGGCCATTCCTGAATCTCATTGGAAAATAGACGCGGTTTCAAAAGCGGGAGCTGTTGGGCCGTATCAATTTATGAGACTTACCGGATTGGATTATCACCTAAAAATAAACCAAAGCATTGATGAAAGAAAAGATCCGATCAAGAGCGCCAGGGCTTGCGCGCGTCTTTTGAGGGATCGATACGGGATAAGCAATGATTGGGACTTAGCCTTGTCGGATTATAATGGAGGATTTTCAAGAAAGTATATACTTAGATCCAAAGAACAAGGCACAAAATCAACATACGAAAATTTTCTTAAAGATACTGAAAACAACTTTAATATTATCAAGGAAAGTCTCGAAAAAAAACACTTTTATTATAAAGTAATGTCGGGCGATAATTTATATTCCATAGCAAAAAAAATTAAGACTAATCAGAAAACACTAAAAGAGTTAAATAATCTTACAAACGATTTGATAAGGGTGGGAGATAATTTGAGAGTTCCCGGTGATTTAAATTTATTCAGGGCAGATTTTTTTAAAGAAATAAAAGGCTATCACGAAAACCTTAATTATCCCGCAAAGTTCAATGCGATTTGGGAGCTTATTGAAGAAGGTTTCGTAAGAAAAGAAATACAAAGAAGTCCGGTTAGGTTTGAAGTCAAAAAAGTAAAAGCTGAAGGACCGAACTTTAAAATACATATAGCTAAGTCCGGAGAAGGCCTTATGGCAATAGCCAGAATTTACAAAATTGATTATTTAAAGATCGCAGAAGCGAATAAAAACATAAAACCGCCGAAATATGAGATAGAAGAGAATTATAAATTAAAAATTCCCCTAAAGGGTTCAGCGCCGGCAACTATCGCCAATCTTGCCAGAGGATCAAAAGAAAAACTTTTAAGGCTTCAAAAACTCAACCCAGCCATTCAATCCTCAAGAACACCAATTCCGAATAATTATTTAATTAGGGTTTAAACTATTTTTTATTTTCTTTTAATTATTTCCTTGACAATTTTTACATTTCTTGATTAACATATATTCAGGATTGGAAACAATGTTGGTTCACCGCCAGGCATAACTGCTGAAAAAGAGTTTAAATGTACTCTGCGGGATGGGTTCGATTCCCATAAATTGGTTCTGAGATAGGAGTGTAGCGTGTAGAATAGTTGGGAGACTTTGAAATTCCCGCGCCAGCCGGAATGTAGTCGTCAATGAAATACCAACCTTATGCTCCGAAAGTGACTGACTTATTCACTTTGGTCGTCATTTCAATGAATTCCAATCCCTTGGGAGAGTGCTTTTCTGGCTCTCCCTCTTTTTATGTTTAATTACCCTTGAATTTTCCCTATTTTTAGGCTAGGATTATGAATGATAATAATATCCGAAACTTTTTGCCCCATAAATCCCGCTGAAGCGGGACACGGGGTAAACATAATTGCCAATGAATAATAATATTAGAAATTTCTGTATAATCGCGCATATTGATCACGGGAAGTCAACCTTAGCTGACCGGCTTTTGGAAATTACCCAAACGGTTGAAAAAAGAAAAATGAAAGAACAGCTTTTGGATCAGATGGATCTGGAAAGGGAAAGGGGAATTACAATAAAATTACAGCCGGTGAGAATGAATTATGAATATTCAAATTCAAAATATATTCTAAATTTAATTGATACACCTGGGCATGTGGATTTTAATTATGAAGTGTCCCGTTCTTTGGCGGCAGTTGAGGGGGCGGTGCTTCTGGTTGACGCGACGAAAGGCGTACAGGCGCAAACGCTATCTAATTTGTATATGGCCATTGAACAGGGATTGGAAATTATTCCAGTCGTGAATAAAATCGACCTTCCCAACGCTAATGCGGAGAAAACAAAGAAGGAAATTATCCATATTCTGGGCTGTAAAGAGGAGGAAATAATTCTGGCTTCCGGAAAAACAGGAGAGGGAGTAGAAAAAATCCTGGAAGCGGTAATTCAAAAAATTCCCGCCCCAAGAGGAAAAGCGGAAAAGCCACTCCGCGCGCTTATTTTCGACTCCAAGTTTGACACTTATAAAGGCGTGGTAGCCTATGTCCGTATTTTTGACGGAGAGGTGAAAAGAGACGACAAAATCGCAATGTTGGCGACCGAAGCGGAAAGTTCCGTAGTGGAAGTAGGCTATTTCAAGCCCCAGCTTGAGACCTCTGGAATTCTCAGAACCGGAGAAATAGGCTACATCGCAACAGGACTCAAAGACGTAAAATTCTGCCGGGTCGGCGATACAATAACACTAACAAGCCACAAGCTAAAAGCTACAAGCTTGCCCGGCTACAAGGAAGTGAAGCCGATGGTTTATGCCAGCTTCTATCCGGTTGAAGGAGATGATTATAACTTTATGCGGGACTCATTGGAAAAGCTCAAGCTTAACGATGCCGCTTTTGCTTTTGAGCCGGAAAGCAATAAGGCCTTGGGAAGGGGATTCCGTTGCGGATTTTTGGGATTGCTCCACCTTGAAATAATCCAAGCAAGATTGGAACGGGAATTTAACCTTAATCCTACCATCACCACTCCCAGCGTAGTTTATGAAGTAATAACCAACGGAAAAGAAGAAAAAATCCAAGTTTATTCTCCAACCGATATGCCGGATCCGTCAACAATTCAAGAAATTTCCGAGCCATATGTGAAACTGGACATCATTACTCCCGCCGAATTTCTGGGGTCAATTATGGATCTTGCGACCGGCGCCAGAGCAAACTACAAAAATACTGAATATATAGACAAAGAAAGGATTTTGATTTCTTTTGAGGCTCCTCTTTCCGACATTATTATAAATTTCCATGACAATCTCAAAAGCGTTTCTTCCGGATTCGCTTCAATGAACTATGAATTTTTTGATTACCGCCCTTCAGAACTTGTGAAACTGGACATTCTTGTTGCCGGAGAAAGGGTAGATTCTTTTTCCCGCATTGTCCCGAAAGAAAGAGCTTTCGGAGAGGGAAAATCAACCGTTGAAAAACTGAAAGACGCTATTCCAAGGCAAAACTTTGCCATTGCTCTTCAGGCTGCAATTGGAGGAAAAATAATTGCCAGAGAAACAATCAAGCCTTTCCGTAAAGATGTCACTTCCAAACTTTACGGAGGAGATGTAACTCGAAAAAGAAAACTTTTGGAAAAGCAAAAAAGGGGGAAGAAAAAAATGAGAAATATCGGCAAAGTTTCCATTCCCGGAGAAGCCTTCCTGGCAGTACTCAAGAAATAGTTACTAGTTATTAGTTAACAGTCCACAGATTAGTTACTGTGCATCTGTGAACCAATGACTGTAAACTAATAACAAATCCGAGAACCGTGGACTAAGAACTAATATTCTGATAAAATTAAGACATGAGTATTAGAAAGAGGAAAAGAAGAGCATATATTGCTTGGGTTATTATTTCTACCCTAGCTGTTATTTCAATGATTGGGTTTCTTTTTGCTCCCATTATATAAGCCCTCCCCGCATCAATAAGGATAGTATTTCAGAAACATTATTTTATCATCACGGATTATTTTTAATGCTTAGGGATAAATAAAAACATTTTTGACACAAAGGAAAATAAATCCTTAATTGACGTGATGAGGGTAAATAAAACAACCATGAAGAAACACCCGATTCTATCTCTTTTTTTGTCCGCTTTTCTTTTTTCCTTGG
>CAYTRS010000009.1:0-2127 GCA_964440305.1 uncultured Bdellovibrionales bacterium | reverse complement strand
ATGAAGAAACACCCGATTCTATCTCTTTTTTTGTCCGCTTTTCTTTTTTCCTTGGCTTTAATAATATTTTATTGCGCCTTCAAGGAGTCAAGGAGGGAACGGCAAATTGAGAGCGAGGTCGCTACCCTCCAAAGCGAAGCGGATGCGATCAGAAAAAGCAATTCGGAGCTGGAAGAAAAAATATCCTATTTTGAAACTGCTGAATTCCAGGAAAAGGTCGCTAAAGAAAAATTGAATTTCCAGAAAGAGGGTGAAAGCGTAGCAATTATCAAGCCTGCTCCGTCCTATTTGGCAGAAAGCGAAAACAGCCAAGAAGAGAAAGCAGGGGATGCTATAAAAGAAAACATCCCTAACTATAAAAAGTGGTGGAATAAGCTGTTCCAATTCAACAACAATTAGCGCAAATTATGGAAGAAAAAGCCAAGAATCAGGAAGAGAAAAATAAAGAAGTAAAAAAGAAGGCAAAAAAAGTAAGCATTCCAGTTTTTATCTTTTCTATTGCCCTTTTTTTGGCTGTTTTAGTAATAGCTTTGGGAATTTTTATTTATCAATTTAATATAAAAAATGAAGCGGTCAGAAGAATAGAAAAAATAATCCCCTATCCCGCAGCAGTTATAAATTATACCAATTTTATTCCGCTAAGCGAGCTGGATGATAACCTCAAATCGGTCAAAAATTTCTATGAAAGCCAAGAATTCTCAAAAGCAGGAATTAGAATAGATTTTTCCACTCCGGAGGGAGAGAATAAGCTCAAAATCAAAGAAAAAGAAATCCTAAATAAAATGATCGAGGATGGGGTAATTGAAATTCTGGCGAAAAAAAACGGTATCAAAATAACTGAAAAGGGGATTGATGATAATATCAAGGCGAAAATGGACGAATTCGGAAGCCGGGAAAGGGTAGTCAAAAATTTATCCGAGCTTTACGGGTGGAGCATTTCTGATTTTAAGGAAAAAATAGTAAAAGCGGAGCTTTATAGGGAAGGGCTTGAAAAAATATATTTGGAAAGAAGCAGGAATGAAGACTCCAAAGCTAAGAAAAAAATAGAAGAAGCGGAAAAGCAACTTCAAGAAAAAAAGGATTTTTCGCAGGTCGCAAGCGCATATTCTGAAGGATTCAGCGCCAAAGAAGGGGGGGATTTGGGATGGTTTAAAAAAGAGCAGCTTATTCCAGAAATAAGCGAAGAAATATTTTCCCTCAAGAAAGGAGAACAAAGTAAAATTCTGGAGAGCATTTTGGGATTTCATATTGTAAAGGTTGAGGAGGAAAAAATGGAAAACGAAGAAAAGCTTATTAGAATCAAGCAAATTTTCACCGGCAAAAAAACTTTTGCCGATTGGCTGGAGGAAGAAATGGCCAGTTTTTCCGTTTTAATACCGATGGGGGAATACAAATGGGATGAAAAGGACTTAACAGTAGCGTTTGAGGATGCTAAAATGGCAGAGGAAGAGATAAGGATAAAAAACGAGCTAGCGGAATAATTATCAGCAAAATGAAGTTTATTATCACTACCAATTAATCAAAATAAATAAGAAAAATTATGGCAAAACCGAAAGTGAATCAGGAGATTTGCATCGGATGCGGAACATGCGAATCTCTTTGTCCGCAAGTTTTCAAAATTGTGGATGGAAAATCGCAAGTAATTTCGGAGAATTGCAAAGATTGCAATTGTGAAGAGGCGGTCGGCAACTGTCCCGTCAGCGCAATTTCAATAGAAGAATAAGAAATTTCTTATTTTGCCCCCACGCCAATTTTTGGTAAAGATTAACATAGAAAAACATGCGAAAACAAAGCTGCTTTGTCTAAGCGCATGAAATTAGCGCGGGGGCAAAAAATAAAAACAGAAAATACTTTGTATAATTTAATAAGGCAAGGTGTTTTTTGTGTTTAGGTTTAAAAAATTAACAAAATAAATCCTATGGAAAATAAAAAATATATTATCGAAGATAATTCTTTGGAAAAAAAAGAAGTGAAAAAATCCCCTTTGGTCTCTTCGCTTATCCCGATAATAATAATCTCTGCCCTTGTTGGAGCCGTTTTCGGATTCGCCGGAGCCTATTCTTTTGGATTGATTAATTTAAAAAATGGCAAAATAAGCCTCAAAGGAGACAGCAAGGAAATAAGCAG
>CAYTRS010000008.1:0-20893 GCA_964440305.1 uncultured Bdellovibrionales bacterium | reverse complement strand
ATAAAATTTTTTATCGCTTTCTGAGAGAAACCCTCTTTTTCCGCAATAAAGGCAAGTATAGTCATAATCAGGAGCAAAACAGATTGAATAATCATTTAGATTGGCATCCATAATAACCTCCCCTTATTTAATAATAAATGGTCAGTTTTTCACTTCTTATGCTGGAAAATTCGCCCTTATCGGATTTGCTGTTTCTTCTTCACAAATAATCACCAACCCGCAAGACAAGCAAGTATAATCGCAGAGTATCATCGTGCAATCACAATTATCACTAAGAAATTCAAAGAATTCAATATCCACAGATATCCTCCCCTAGTTAATAAACGGCCATTTTTTTGCCTTCTCTTGATCAATTTCAATTATCCGGTTGGGACAGCGGAAACATTCCCCGTCTTCCCTTTTAATCACGCTGCCTATCGGATGCACCTCGGATATTTTTCCCGACACTACTAACTTAAATTCTATTTGCGCTCTTGCAGGAAAATCAAGCATTATCGCATTTCCATTTTTGTCCTTTATCACTTTTATCCTCCTCATTAAAAGAGATTATTTCAAAGAACTCTTCTAAAAAACTATTTTAATTCTTTTGTAATTTCCGCGTCTTTTTTATTCTGAAGCTCTTTCGCGCTTTCGCGAAGCGAATTAAGCTGTCCGTCAATGCTTTTTTCTTTTGCGCTCTCCGCCGGTTTAATATTGTTAGCGTAATTTATATTCTCCGTCGCATGCGCTATGCTTTCAATGGTAATATTGTACCAGTAATAAATCACGCAAATCGCAATGATCGCAAAAATTGCCACTGTCATAATCGGCGCCAGGCTTTCATTTTTTTCATAGGTAAAATAAGGCATTACTGTGAAATTAATTCTAATTTCCCATTCAAAACTATCGGCCGCATGGCAATTATTTCATCCTTGTACCCGATTTCCGGAATTCCGTTTAAAAGATATATTTTTTTATTGAGAATATGCGCAAATCCCATTTCTAAAAATGAATTTCCGCCTATATAGCTATCAATTCCCTTTAAATTTTCATTCACTACCAAAATCGCATCGCTATTTTCTATTTCTTTAAAATACTCGCGAATCAGATCATGGTTCATTTTATTCCTAACCGATTCGTTATGCATATGGTCGGATGTTCCCATCGCGGCATATTCCTCGGTAAAATGAGGAAGAGTAACAGAATGCTTCAATTCCTCCAATTTGTTTTTTATTTCAACCATTTTCTTGCTAAGCCGCATACTTCCGCAGATTGTAATTTTCATACTTACTTACATACTTACATGATTGATTACGTACTACCTTTCCTTCATTGGCGGAAAGATGACGGTTTCTCTCACTGATTTATTCATAATGAAAGCAAAAAATCTTTCGCTCATTCCGAATCCGAAAGCCGGCGGCATTCCATATTCAAGCGCTTCCACAAAATCCTCATCCATCATCTGGGCTTCCTCATCTCCAGCAGTACGAAGGCTTGCCTGTTCTTCAAAGCGCTTTCTTTGTTCAATCGGATCATTGAGTTCCGAAAAAGCATTGCAAAGTTCCGATCCTCCCGCAACAATTTGAAAGCGCAAAACTTTTTTGGGATTTTCCGGATCTTTCTTTGAAAGCGGAGAAACTTCAATCGGATGGCCAAAAAGAAAAGTCGGCTGGATTATTTTCTTTCGGACTGTTTTTTTATAAATAGCATCGATCATTCTTCCTTTTTCATAAGATTTTTCATATTTTATTCCAAGCTCATCGGCTTTCTTTTTCAAATCTTCAACACCAATTTCCTCGTTCAAGTCCAGCCCTGTTTCACATTTAAACGCTTCGAAATAATCAAGTCTCACCCACTCACTTGACCACTCAATGGAATTTCCTTCAAATTCGGTTTTCATTCCTCCGGAAATCGCTTTCACAATTTCTTGAAACAATTTTTGAGAAAAATCCATTCCTTTTTGAAGATCCCAATAAGCGGCATAAAATTCCACGCTGTCATATTCCTGAAGATGATCGCGATCAATTCCTTCATTTCGAAAAACCCGTCCTATTTCAAAAACCTTTTCATATCCCCCAACCAAAAGACGCTTTAGTGGCAATTCCAAGGATATTCTCAAGAAAAAATCCTGATCTAGAGCATTATAATGGGTCACAAAAGGCTTGGCTTCGGCTCCGCCAGGAATGTGCTCAAGAACAGGAGTTTGAACTTCCAAAAAATCACTATTGACAAGATAGTGTCTGATTGTATGCCAAAAAATTCTTTTTTTGCGAAAAATTTCCCTTGTTTCCGGATTCGCCAAAAGGTCCAGATGGCGCTTGCGCAAAAGATCTTCCGTATCTTTGAGTCCGAAATACTCCGTGGGAATCGGCCGGACATTTTTTGAAAGCATTTTCCAGTCAGAAACTTCAAGGGTTTTTTCTTCTTTTTTGGTTTTGAAAAGTTTTCCCTTGACTTCCACAAAATCCCCGATTTCCACCGCATCAGTGAATAATTTATATCTTTTCTCGTCTATATTTTTCTTGCTCAAAAAAATCTGGATTTTTTCGGTTCCGTCTTCAATATGCGCGAAAGCCGATCCTCCCATCGGGCGGAAAGACCGCACGCGTCCGGCTAAAATAATTTCTTTTCCGGAAAGCTCGTCGAATTTGTTTATCACATCTTTATTGTCGGTATCTCTATCCGTTTTTTCCGGATACGGATCCATTCCGGCTTCCGCTATCTTCTTAAGCTTTTCAAGTTTTGTGTTTTTTATATCTTCACGCATGTTTCAAGGTAAAAAATTAAAAATAAAAGGTAAAAAGTATCTCTTTTCAAATCCAATCTTTTGCTTTTTATTTTTCTCTTTTTACTTTACTTCTAATCTATCCTATTTGAAGCAAATTGGCAAACAAAAACCCGCCTGCCTAAAATAAGCACAGCGGGTAAAAAAATATTTGAAACAACACTAATTCACATCCAAAATCTTATAGCTAACTTTTCCGCCCGGAGTTTCCACATCTACCTTATCTCCTCTTTTCCTTCCCATAAAAGCCTTTCCCATCGGTGATTCATTGGAAATTTTAAAACTTGTCGGATCTGATTCATTCGATCCGACCATCTGGAACTCAATTTCTTCCCCGTCAAATTTGACCTTTACTTTTGAGCCTATTTGAACGTCATTGCTTGAATCCGTGCGTTCAACCACTTCGGAATTTTTGAGCATTGCTTCCAATTCCGCAATCCTTCCTTCATTTTCTCCCTGCTGCCTTTTTGCCTCTGAATATTCCGCATTTTCGCTCAAGTCTCCCTGCTCCTTGGCTTCCTTTATCATTCTGGCTATTTCCTGCCTGATTGTCGTTTTTCTTTCATTTAACTCACCCTTGAGCTTGCTTAAGCCTTCTTTTGTCATTAGTCGCACCATTTTTGTGATTTTGAACTAAAGCCTTGCTGGAAAAGCAAGGCTTTAGCCACGATTTATGTTTTATAAAGATTATAAGCCTTACGAAAAGATAACGCTAATTATACCAAATAAAAAATCCGTGTCAATAGCAAGATTCGGATCAAAAGAAAGACTTGATTTTATCAATAAAATTAAACTGGGCAAGATCGCGAAAAGTGACAAAAACCATAAGAGCAATAAGAAGAGCGAATCCAATAGAGTGTGCCATCTGCTCGAATTTATGGCTAACAGGGGAACCTTTTATCTTTTCAATTAAAATAAAAATTATCCTGCCTCCATCAAGCGCTGGAATGGGAAGAGCGTTGATGATTCCCAGATTTATACTAAGAAGCGCCATGAATTGCAAAATATAGACAAAACCCAGTTCGGTAACCTGTTTTGTAAGATAAGCGATGCCTACCGGACCGGAAACGTCCACGGAAATTTTTTCTCCGATAATAAGGTTTTTTACCAAATCAAAAAGCGTTAAAATTATGACTACAGTCAAATCAATTGTCGTCTTCAATCCCTCCCAAACCGCTTCAAAAAACGGATAGCTAATTATTTTTGTTTGTACCAATGAAATTCCCAAAGCGCCTTGACCCGAAGGAGCTTCTGTTCTGGGAACCCCTTGAAGTTCCAATACGCTTTTTCCTCTTTTTATTTCAAGAGAAACTTTTTTCCCTTTGTGCGAATTTATGAAATCCTGAAAAGAAGCGACATTTTGAAATTTTTTCCGGCATATTTCTTCATCGTTTTTGCATCCAATAATTTCATCTCCAACTTTTATTCCCATTTCTTGGGCCGGAGACTGCGAATTTACTTGGGAAATCTGAATTTTAGATCCCTTGAAATCAGCGCTTCCTTTTTCCATAGGCTGGGGAACACCCAGCATAAAAGCTAATGAAATAACCGCCCAAGCCAGAAAAAAATTCATTATCACTCCTGCCGCGAGAACCTTGATTCTTATCCAGGCCGATTTTCCCGCAAAGCTGTCCGGATCTTTCCTGCTATCTCCGCTTTCCCCCTTGATTTTCACAAATCCTCCCAGCGGAATCCAATTGAGGGAATAAATCGTGCTTTTGGAATATTTATTTTCGGCGCTTTCTTTCAAGTCATCCTTTTCTTTTTTGCTGTCGCCATCCCTTTTTCCCCAAATTATCCTCCACCTTCTCACCGGAACACCTTTATAAAAATTACGGATCTTTTCAATTACAGTTTCTCTGATTATTTCTTCACCACCGGATTTTATTTCCACCTTTTCAACTTCCATGCTTTCAACTTCGGAAAATTTTTCCCGCTTTTTCCCGCTTAAAAATTGAATTCCAATAATTCTCGGCGGGAATCCGAATCCGAATTCTTCCGAAAAAATGCCGTTTCTCCGCGCAACTAAAAAATGCCCGAGTTCGTGGACAAAAATCAAAATTCCCAAAATTATCGCAAAAACTAATATAGTAACCATAAAATTATAAATTCAAACTTCAAAACAAGCTCAAAATATAAAATCCAAAAATTCGACATTTGAGCTTTGAAATTACTTTATTATATTGTCATTATCTCCTTTTCTTTCACAGAGCTTAATTCTTCTATTTTTCCGTTATATTCATCAATGGTTTCCTGCAACTTATCTTTTCCTTTGAATTTTTCATCCTCTGAAATTTCTCCTTTTTCTTCTTTTCTTTGAATATTTTTCCAAGATTCTTCGCGAATATTTCGAATGGCAATTCGCGCTTCTTCCGTCCTTTTCCCCAGAACCTTAGCCAATTCCTTTCTTAATTCTTCAGTAAGTGCAGGAATGGAAATTCTTATAACTTGCCCGTCATTAGCCGGATTAAATCCCAAATTCGCCTCTCTGATTGCCGATTCAATATTCACTAAATTATCTCTGTCCCAAGGCTGAATAACCAGGAGTCTGGCTTCGGGAGCGGTAATTGTAGCAATCTGCTTGAGAGGAGATTTTGCCCCGTAATAATCAACCGGAATATTTTCAATCATTCCCGGATTAGCGCGCCCGGTGCGTATTTTCCCAATTTCCACCCTGAAGTGTTCTATCGCCCTTTCCATTTCCTTCTTGCCTTCCTCAATAATATTATTCATATTTAAAATTATTATTTATTAGCGAGTTTAAGTATTAACAAGTTTAAAAATATATAATTCATAATTATTTTTAGATTTCTCTCATTCCTGCATATATTATGCTTGGATCTTGAGAGTCATATTTTAGCACTTGCATAATTTTTTCCGAATCTACTTGAAAGGTGGACCATTGCATTCCTCCGTCAATTGATTTATAAATCGCTTGCGCCGCGCTGTAAATTATTTCTTTTGAATTTTTCGGATTTATGGCGACGGCGCGAACAGGAAAGCTTCTGGAGCTTTCCAAAATATTAATGTCTTCGAATTTGTCTCCAAACTCGGATCCCCGAGCAATTCCCTTTTTAAGTCCGACATAGATTATTCCGCTTTGGTTCGGGTCCGCGGCTATTGAAACGGCTTCATCGCTTTCAAGCTTTTCGCCCAACGGCTTTTTCAAATTTTCAAAATTGCCTCCTCCGTCCTTAGTTCGAAAAATCCCTTTTCCAAAAATAGCAAAATAGGCGATATTGCTGTCTCCTGAATCAATTGCAATACTGGAAACTATTCCTTCCCCGTTATAAATATTTTTCCATGACTGGCCGCCGTCGGAAGATTTAAAAATCATTCCTTTGTTGGTTCCAGCATAAATAATGCCGGAATTTGCGGGACTCAGCATGAGAGCGGTAACCATAGTTCCTTCAGAAGGCTCTGTGTAAATTTCTTTCCAGTTCTTTCCTTCATCAAGACTTTTGTATATTTTTCCCCGTTTCTCAAAAACTCCGCTGGCATAAATCACCCCGGCATTTTGAAAATCAAGCCCTATTCCATAAACTCTCTCCGCCCCAAAACTGGTCTTTTCCCACAATTCTCCTCCGTTTCTTGTCAGATATATTCCATTTTTTTCCGTTCCGATATACAAAACCCTGCTGTCAAAATTGCTGATCGCCATTGAAAGCACATTAATATTCCCTATATTCTTGTTTTCTCCCAGGTTTACCTTATTTTCCCAGCTTTTACCGCCATCGAAGGATTTGATTACGCTCCCGTTTGTACTCTTTGTGCTTGCCGGCTTATTCTGAACTGCTTTATTAGTACATCCGCTCAAAACAAAAGCCGCCAAAAATAAGATTATAATAAGCGAAATTTTTTTCATATGCTTTTATATTAGCATAATCAAATAAAAAATCCATAGCCTCGCGCTTTCGTAAAGCTATGGATTAATATAATAACTTATCAATTTACTGGATGGAGTTTGCTATAATCCATAGCAAGCATCGTCAGTTCAAAAATCTCCAAGATTTTTTCAATCACAAGAAAACCCACAACTCCTAAAATATTAGCAAGACCCATGTAAAACATTATTTCATTAGCCGATTCCAAATAGGAACAGCCTGCAAGCACAAATCCTAAAGCAAAAATGTACCATGCTAATGCTTTCATGACTTTGCCCTCCTTTGAATTGTAAAGTTCCAAACCCTCCAATTCTTACAAGAGATATACGATTATTTCAATTTTTTCTGGCAAGCTAATCATAATCCTTTATTACAATTTTTTCAAGAAAAAGAAAAGGGCAACCTTATATGTTTATAAGACTGCCCTGTGTTACCATACCAAATCGGCGAAAACTTCTTCCACAGTCTGAATTCCCTTTTCCTTAATGCGATAAGCATTAGCGCCTACTGTTATTATGGAATAACTGGAATCTTCCAGCCTTATTGTAGAAAGAAGCGCCGTCCCGATGCAGAAAAAATTTTTTGGATCGGTTATTGCCCGGCACCTAATTTTTTCATTATTGACTGGACATCCCCTGCAATTCGGATTCTTGAACTCTTCCGACATTCCGGGAGAATTTTTCAAAATCCTGAAAGGCATTCCTACCGGAGATTGTCTGATTCCGAATTTCTCGTGTGCGACAACTATATCCTCTTTAAGACATTCTACTAGCATATTCTTTGTTAATTCAGAAGCTCCGCTTTCTTTTGTTGCCAAAAAGCGGGTACCAAGCTGGCAACCGTCAGCTTTTCTTTCCAGCAGCCAATATTCCACATCTTCCCGCGACCATATTCCTCCCGCCACGATTACAATTGGAATTCCATAATTTTCAGCAACACTTCTGACTTCACCGTAGATTTCTTCAAGTCTGAAGCACGGGTTAATGATTTCTTCCGGGCTGAAACCAAGATGTCCTCCAGCCCTGGGTCCTTCCAACACGAAAGCATCTGGCTTGCGTTGGTACTTTTTCCACTTTTCGCAAATAATTTTTGCGGCTCTTCCTGAAGATACGATCGGCACTAAAGCCACATCAGCATTTCCAACAATTTCCGGAACAGAAAGTGGAAGACCGGCACCCATAAAGATTATGTCTATTCCTCCCGTTATCGCTCCACGAACCACTTCCGGAAAGCCATTAAGATGAACCATGGCATTAATTGCCACAAAACCTCCGGACAACTCCTTTGCTTCTTTAACATAAAAGCAAGTGCAATCATAAAGGCTTTTTCTTCCTCCATTTTTTCGGGAATAAATTGCATCTATGAAAGCAGTGGAAAGGGTTCCGACACCTCCGTTTTTAATTACCGCCGAAACTAAGGGGACATGGGAAATTCCCACGCCCATTCCTCCTTGGACAATGGGAAATTTAAATTCCCTTCCTCTTATCGCCAGTTTTTTCATCTGCTCCTCCTTATTAATAAGGTCAAAGAACAATTCATTTAAACACATTGCTATCAGCCCTAATTATAGAACAAAATAAAAAATCCGCAATGAATTGACTAAATTAAATTTTGTGGCTATAATTATTTTATTGGCTTATTAATAAGCTGATTTTGTTTTATAAAAATACGATAACATGCGCCGTTAGCTCAGCCTGGTAGAGCAGTTGCCTTTTAAGCAAACGGTCGAGGGTTCGAATCCCCCACGGCGCACAAAAAAACAATAATTGCCCGTAAGGGTGTTTTTTTATAGACAAATAAAAGTTTTTGTTATATCATATTAATTGAAGTAAATTTATGAGCGATGCAAAATTCAGAAGATTTTTTTTCTTTGCCTTGGTCTTTTTTTTCCTAGCAACCACGCCGGTTGTGATTCTTTATAATATGGGATACCGCTTCAGTTTTGAAAGGGGTATTTTTATTTATTCCGGCTCAATCACCATCAAATCCAATCCTCAAGAAGTGGAAATTTTTATCGATCAGAAACCCGTTTCGCAAAAGAAAGTAAGCTTTCTCAATAATTCTTATCACATTGACGGAATCCGCCCGGGAGAATATCTCCTGGAAATAAAAGCACCCGGATTCAATTCCTGGTCTAAAAAAATATCCGTGAGCAGTGGAATTTCAACCGAGTTTTGGAATGTCATATTGACCAGAAATGAATATGAGAAAACTGGCTACGGCTTGGAAAATATTGACAATTTTTTCCTCGATCCCGACAAGGCACTAATTGCCTGGACAGAAAATAAAAACGAAGAAATTATGGTAAAAGTGACTGATGTCAAGACAAAAGAAACGAAGAGTGTTTTTTCTTCGCTTGAATACAAATTCATAGATGAAAATATTGAATGGTCTCCAAAAGATGAAAAAATTATTATTCCAACTGCTAAAAATGAAACGGGAGAAAAACATTATTTCATTGTAGATTACAAGACCAATGAAACGGCAAATCTCAAGGATCTGGCATTTAAAGAAAACATCGGAAATATCCGCTGGGATTCTTCTGGCTCTGACAATATTTTCTATGCGTCAGAAGAAAATCTCTATAAAATCAACATTCGCAACCCCCGAGAAAACAGGCTAATTGCGGAAAACATAGCAAGTTATAATATCGCTTCCGGCTATGTTTTTTACCTTAAAAAATCAAACAGGATGGTCTATAGGGCCAACCCAGATTCAAACAACTCCGATCATCTCCAAATAACAAATTCTCCGCTCAATGTAAATCTTGATTCCAAATGCGAACTTATCGCATATGATGAAAAAAGAATTATTTTTATCAGTGAAGAAAAGCTTTTTATTTTCAACGACGGAGATCGAGATGAATATTTCAAAGAGCTTTCAGGAAATGTCAAAAGCGCCCAATTTTCAGATGACGGAAAGAAGCTTCTTTTTTGGAATGATTGGGAAATTTTTGTTTATTTCATGAGAGACTGGGAAGTTCAGCCTTGGAGAAAAGAAGACGAAAAAAGAGAAGTTACCCGCTTTTCACAAAAAATTGATAATGTTCAATGGACGGAGGATTACGAGCATGTGCTTTTCAACGTAGATCGAAAAATAAAAATTACTGATATAGATAATCGCTATCAGCTTTGTTTCGGAGACATTGTAAACTTAAATATCGACCAAACTAAAATAGCGGGAGATTTTTCGCAAAATAAAGCATATTTCATTGACGGTAATGCCGGAATCAGCCAGCTTTATTCAATAATCTTCCCTGAAGATGAAGGAATATTCTAAGCTAAACTCAAAATCCAAAAATCAAATATCAAAACTGCAATTCAAAATTAAAAACCCCTGGAACAACCAGGGGTTTTTATTATATAAAAGTATATTTGCTTCCTTAACGTTTCTGCCATTGTGGCGCTCTTCTGGCTTTCTTGAGTCCGGGTTTCTTTCTTTCAACTATTCTTGAATCGCGCGTTAGAAGTCCGACATCCTTCAGGGATTTCTTTAGAGAATCGTCAAATTTAACTAATGCCCTTGCGATTCCGAGGCGAACCGCTTCTGCCTGGCCGTTGATTCCCCCGCCTTTCACCAGTACTGACATTCCGAATTTTCCAAACAGCCCTGCCGTCCGCAAAGGAAAAAGTATGCTGTTTTGAAAATTCAATATGGGAAAATATTTCTTGAACGGGCGATTATTTACGATTAGATCCTCCTCTTCGGCTTTTTCCTTGTTGAATATGCGGACTTGGGCTATTGAAGTTTTTCTTCTGCCCACCGCACAAAAATATTTTTCCCGCTTAGACTCGGCAAGGCTGGTTTTCTTTTCTTTGGAATCTGCCGTTTTTTTCAATTTTTCTTTTTTTGTAGCCATAAATTTGCAGAAATTAAGCGCTGTGATCAGCGTCTATTTTGCGATTATGTTTATCGTCTTTATATATAAGCAGTCTTTTTATCATTTGGTCACGGAGTTTGTTTTTCGGAAGCATTCCCCGAACCGCTTCCCGGATGACTTTCGTGGAATCTTTTTTCATCACATCTTCAAGACTCAAAGAAGTGATTCCTCCAGGATAACCGCTGAAGTGATGATAGATTTTTCCTTTCATCTTATTTCCGCTTACCTTGAGCTTGTCTGAATTTATCACCACGGCAAAATCTCCGCCATCCGCATTGGGCTTATAATCAATCTTGCTACGGCCGTCTAAGACCTTGGCTATTTCCACGGCCATTCTCCCTAAATTATTTTTGCTTGCGTCAAACAAATGATATTTTCTTTCCATAATCGCTATCGCTAAAATTAAAAGAGAAAAGTAAAATGTAAAAAGTTATATTTTTCTGCTTTTTACTTTTTACTTTTAATTTTTTACCTTGAATTATACAAACTCTATTATTGCCATTTCTGCACTATCGCTTTTTCTTCTTCCCAATTTAATCACTCTTGTATATCCGCTATTTCTTCCGGAAAAATTGCTCAAAAAATCTCCGGACAGTTTTTTGACCGCCTCAGCAGGAAGCCTTTTTCCAAGCTCTCTTGCCACCGTAACTTTATTCTTATCCGAGAGTTTCTTTTTGGCCTGATTAATAACTCTGTCAATAATGGATTTTATTTCCTTCGCCTTCGCTTCAGTAGTTTTGATTTTTTCCCGCATAATCAAACTTCCCAGAAGAGTTCTTATAAGCGCTCTTCTTTGTTTTCTTACTCGACCGAATTTTCTTCCTTGCTTCTTGTGTTTCATAAACCTTATTGCTTGAGCGTCAAGCCGAATTCGCCAATGGCCTTTTTAATTTCTTTAATTCCTTTATCTCCCATGCCTTTAAGCTCCTTGATTTCACCTTCGCTCATTTTGACAATATCCTTGACTTTGAAAATTTTATTCGCTTCCAAAACATTCAAGGTTCGGCTGGAGATTCCCTTAAGATCTTCCGCTTTTATTTTCAAAGGATCTTCTTTTTCTGCAACCTCTTCCTTAACTTCGTCTTTTTTGACCGTTTCTTTCTTCTTTTTTCCTTCCAGTGCTTCTTTGCCTGATTCCATGGAAACTTCTTTTAGGGCGGAAAATTGGTCAATAAGAATTTTCACCGCTTTTTCAAAAGCCTCCTTCGGAGAAATAGTGCCATCTGTTTCAATCTCAATGGTGATTTTGTTATAGTCGGTTCTTTTACCGACGCGCATATCCTCAATATTGTAATTTACTCTCCTAATCGGCGTATAGACCGCGTCCAAAGCGATAACTCCAATTTCTTTCTCTTCCCTTATCTGCTGTTCAACGGGAACATATCCCAATCCCTTTGCCACTTCAATTTCCATCTCAATTTCCGTTTTTTTGTCGCTAACCGTCAAGATATGCTGATCCGGATTAAACACTTCGACTGAAGAAGGACATTTTATCATTCCGGCTTTAACTTCTCCTTCGCCCTTTGATTTAAGGATAACTTTCACCGGCTCGTCCCCGTGCATTTTAAATCTGATCTTTTTCAAATTCAGTACTACCATCACCATATTTTCCATCACTCCGCTTATCATTGAAAATTCATGAGACACGCCTTTTATCTTGACTGACGTAGCAGCTGCCCCTTCAAGAGACGACAAAATAACCCTTCTGAGGGCATTTCCCAAGGTTGTGCCGTATCCGGGATAACATCCCAAAATTTCAAAAGTCGCGCTATTCTTCCCGTTTTCAATATATTTCGGATTTTGTGGAAGAGATATTGATTGCATATTTTTATTATTAATTAATTTAAACCCGGCCTATTTCGCCGAGAAAAGCGCTAAAAAAATTATCTTGAATAATATTCAACAACCATTTGCGGATCAACATTTATTCCAATTGAATCCCTGTCGGGAGCGGAAATAATTTTTCCGCAAAGATTGACCGCGTCAAATTGGATCCAGGAAGGAAAATCTTTCTTGTTTTTGATCACCACAAGCTGATTTTTGAAATAATTTTTATTTGCCTTATTGGGATTGATTGAAACAGCGTTTCCGATTCTCACTTTGCAAGAAGGAACATCCACTCTTTTTCCATCTATCATAAAAAGTCCGTGATTTACCAGCTGTCTGGCATTGGCCCTTGAGGAAGCAAATCCCATTCGATAAACTGCATTGTCAAGCCTCATTTCCAGCCTCTGCAGAAGCAAGTCTCCCGTCACCCCGGGCTTATTTTTAATTTCATCGAAATGATTGCGGAATTGTTTTTCCATCACGCCATAAATCCTTTTAATCTTTTGCTTCATAGCCAACTGTTTTCCATATTCACTAAGTCCTCGGGAAACTTTTTTTCCGTGCGCTCCGGGAGCATAGGGCTTTCTAATAATCGCACATTTCGGAGTATTGCAACGGTCGCCTTTAAGGAAGAGCTTTTCTCTGGCTCTTCGGCAAAGTTTGCATTTTGTGTCAGTTATTCGTGCCATATAAAAACTTAAGGCTTAAAGCGTAAAGTGTAAGACTGAGGAATAATTACATTTAATCTTTTCACTTTACGTTTTTAGTTTTTTAGACCCTTCTTGGCTTCGGAGGACGGCATCCGTTATGGGGAATCGGGGTTACGTCCTTGATTAAAACCAGATTAAACCCCCTATTAACCAGAGCTCTCACTGCTGCTTCTCTTCCACTGCCAACGCCTTTTACAAAAACTTCCAATTCCTGAAGTCCGTATTTCTTAACTTTTTCGGATAAATCCCCCACTACCTGGGTTGCAGCATAAGGAGTTGACTTTTTTGCCCCCTTAAAACCCAAAAGTCCCGAACTTGACCAGCCTAAAATTTCTCCCTTCAAATCAGATATCGTCACAATAGTATTGTTATAAGAGCAGTGCACATGGGCTTGTCCTTTTTGGACTTGCCTCTTTATCTTACTTTTTTTCTTTTTCGTAATTTTCTCTTCTTTTTCATTTTCTGCTTTTTTTTCAATCTTTTCATTTTGTCCTCCTTTTTCCTTATCTTCCAATTCTAAAACTTCCGGTTTTGCTTCTGCCTTATTTTTTTTAACCTTTTCTTCTGTTTTCTTAATTTCCCCTGCCATATTCCAACTTTATAAATATTATAACTTTATAAACTCATATTATGTCTTTTCTGCTGCTGCTTTTCTTCCGCTTCCCATAGTCCTTCTGACATTTCCTCGAACCGTTCTGGTATTGGTTTTGGTTCTTTGTCCCCTTACCGGAAGCCCTTTCTGATGCCTCATTCCCCGATAGCATTTTATTTCCTTCAGTCGCTTGACATTCATTTTAACTTCATGCTTAAGCTCGCCTTCAACCCTGATCTTTTTTTCTATTTCCTCTCTCAAGCTGTTAATTTCTTTTTCCGACAAATCTTTCACTCTGGAATTTTTATCTAATTTGAGCTCGTCCAAGACCTTTCCACTGGTTGTGCGGCCTATTCCATAAATATACGTCAAAGCTATTTCTATTCTTTTATTGTCGGGTATATTCACCCCTGCAATTCTCGCCATATTCGCTATCGCTAAAATTAAAAAGTTTAAAGTAAAAAATAAAAAATATTAATCCAATAAATTTTAACTTTTTACTTTTCTCTTTTTATTTTTTTAATTATCCTTGCCTCTGCTTATGCTTTGGAGTAGAGCAAATTACGTAGAGTTTTCCTCTGCGCTTAACGATTTTGCACTTGTTGCAAATTTTTTTTACTGATGCTCTGACTTTCATAATGAAAACGTAAAACCTAAAGCGCAAAATGTAAAGCTAAGGAATAATTATACTTTTAGCTTTTCGCTTTACGCTTTGAAATTTCCTACATTCTCTGCACTATTCTGCCCTTGGTTAGATCATAAGGACTCATTTCCAAAAGCACTTTATCTCCGGGAAGAAGACGGATATAATTTACCCTCATCCTTCCAGAAATATGGGCCAGAACTTCATGGCCGTTTTCCAAGCGCACCTTAAATGTGGTGCTGGGAAGCGATTCCACAATAACACCTTCCATTTTAATAAGTTCTTTGCCTTGGTTTTCTGCCATAATTAATTGGCAAACACAAAAACAGAGGAGCTTTTCCAGTGTTTCATTCCGAATGCTTGAAGCTCAATATTTCCGCCTCTATTTTTTCAATCCGCTTAAATTTTATGGTTTATTTGATTATAGCAAGCAATAAAAAGTTGTCAAGCAAGAAAAGACGAGCATAACCCGTCCTTTCCTTCCCTATTTTTAAAATCACCTATGTTGTCGAGGCGGGATTCTTTAGAACTCCGGAAATACCATCAGATTTTGAAAACGCCAGATATCCGGGAATGATAAAGTTTGCAATCGGAACAATTATCAAAATTCCCAGCCAATTAGGCTTTCCTACCGCTTTTGCCATATCCATCCATAAAATTATGGAAATAATAATATTCACAAAAGGAATGAGAAGCAGAATTATCCACCAAATCGGTCTTCTAGCTATCTGTATCATCAAGATAACATTAAGAATCGGGATCCAGGCAAACCAGGCATTCGGAGTATTCGTCTTGTTGGCTATTTTCATCAAACACAGCGCAAAATATACATAGATAATAAGAAAAAATATGAAAAAAAACGCCAGAGAGCCGAAAAGAACTGCCATCATTCCTCCGCCTAATTCCGGCGAAACGGAAGCGCCATAATCCGCAGCAGTTCCATAATCGCTATAATTGTAATCCATTTGACACCTCCTTTCTTTTTGATTTAATTGCGAGTTAGAGTTATTAGCTTACAGATAACAAATAATACTGCGAACTGTTGACTCATAACCGTGAACCAATCAACTATTATTTTTTCTTCTATTTAAAAGCACTTTTATTGTTTTGAGTATTATTTGAATATCTATCCAAAGAGACCAATTTTCAATGTAATAAACGTCCAATTTATATTCGTCTTCAAAATAAAGATCGGAACGGCCGGAAATCTGCGCCATACCGGTAATTCCGGGCTTTATGGTAAGCAAGCGACGATGATATTCTTTGTACTTCTCAACTTCTCTTTTCTGATGAGGTCTGGGTCCGACAATACTCATCTCCCCCTTAATAACATTAAAAAATTGTGGAAGTTCGTCAATTGAAAAACGTTCAATAATCTTTCCGACTTTTGTCTTTCTAGGATCATCTTTGATCTTATAAAGCGGCCCTTTGCGTACGCTTTTTTCAGAAATTAATTTCTTTTCAAATTCCAATGCTTTTTCAAAATTAGGATTTTCTTTGCTTATGCTATATTCCCATTTCATATAACGGAATTTGTAGGCAAAGAATTTCTTCCCGTCACTTCCTATTCTTTCATTTTTATATATAATAGGGCCCTTACTTTCAAGTTTTATGGCCAAGGCTACAATAATTAAAATAGGAGAAAGCAAAATAATGGCAATAAGAGAAAAAATTATATCAAATATTCTTTTTCCTATCCTTCCCCATCCGTCAAGAGGAGTATTTTTCACTTCAATAATCGGCTGACCGTTAAACATTCTGAGATCAAGGCGCGATGTTTGAAGCGTTGTCGGAACATATTGAAAAACTATATTGTTTATTGAGCAAAAATCAACTATTTTTTCCTGTTCCAAGTCGGTTATGCTTGGATCGCAAACGATGATTTCATCAATTCCTTTTTGAATCTTAATCTCCTTTATTCCAGTTACGCTTCCAGAGGAAGTTTCTCCAATTACTTTATATCCCAATTCCGGATTTTTCTTTATGGTATTTTTTATTTCATTCATCCTGCCGTTATTTCCGATAAGGAGCACTCTATGCACTCCTATTCCCTTATTTTTCAACAGCCATTTTTGCACTTTCTGAAGAAAAAAACGCGCCGAAATGACATAAACAAAGGCGAGCATCCAGCCAGCCAGAATGATAAATCTGGAAGAAAACCATTCCCTTTTCAAAAATATAGCAATAATTATTATCACGATTCCCAATGAAGTTGCTGTGAAAACCTTGAAAGCCTCTCTCCAAAATTTTCTGGTTGCCCTGATATCATACAATCCCTCCAACGCGTAAATCAGAATAAAAATAGGTACAATAAAAATCACTATTTTAAAATATGCTTCAAAAGAGAAATTATACAACTTGGGCTTAAGGGCTATTATTTGGGGAATATTTCTAATAGCAAAAGCACTAAGAGACGCTAAAACAATCATTACGAAATCAACCGGAACCTGAATCGCACTAAAAAAAAGTTCTGATCTCTTCATAAAGATATTTTACCCCGAAATTAGAATAAATGGAAGAATACTTTTTTAGTTCAAAGTTTATCAAGAAAAGCCTGTAAGCCGGATTCTGTGTCCGCCGAATAGGCGGATGGCAATCATTTATCTAGCCCTGCTATTACTAGCAGGATCAAGCGGCATTCCCCGAAAAATCGGGGCACAGCCTTGCACCAAGCAGGGTTTGCCATCTCTTACTGTCACCAGTAAGGAAATGTCGTAGCTTATAAAGTTTCGCTATTCAGCTGATAAAGCGAATAAAAACCTACAAACGCCGACATACTTTTCACCTTTTGCCCGCCGAAGAGGCGGGCTAGTATTGTCTCTGTGGCACTTTCCCTCAATGCGCCTCGCAACGCATCGGGTGGGTGTTACCCACTACTACGCCAATGAAAAGCATTGGAAGCACGAATATCTAAACCCGAAATACGAAACAAATTCAAATAATAAAATTTAAAATGTTTCGGATTTCGAAATTCGGATTTCGGATTTCCAGTGCTTCACACTGGCTAGGTGTCCGGACTTTCCTCTCCGCTCAAAGAGCGCAGTAATTGCCCGGCTTTACTTGATAAACTCTAAACTAAAATGACTTAAAATGAATAAAGTTATCAAAAAACTATTTTATATGATACATAATTTATTGAGATTTGTCAATATTTTATATTTTATTTCTTTCTCCAAAATACCATTCATAAACTTCTTTTGTGACAGGAACCGCGCTGGAATGTCCCTCTCCGCCACCTTCAACAAGCACCACCATTGCGATTTCCGGATCATTAAAGGGCGCAAAAGATACAAACCAAGCATGGGTTTCTTCTCCGCTTCCGAATTGCGCCGTCCCGGTTTTCCCGGCAACCTCAATGGGAAGAGTACTTAAGCTTTGCGCTGTTCCAGAAACAACAGTTTGTCTCATTCCGTCTCGCACCACCTTCATAACAGGCGAAGAAATAAAATTTTCCCTGATTATCCTTGAATGAATCGGATTGATTTTTTCACTGCTGTCTCTTATTTGAGAAACTATTTTGGGCTCAAAAAGGTTCCCACCATTAGCGATAGCTGAAACATAGGAAGCAAGCTGCAAAGGAGTAGCTGTTATATATCCCTGACCGATAGCTGCATGATAGCTATTCCCGATGTACCATTTCTCCCCCAGTTTTTCTAGTTTCCAATTCTCGTCCGGAATAAAACCCTCTTCTTCCCCCGGAATATCCACTCCAGTCGCTTTTCCCAAGCCGAAAGCTTCGTAATATTGCTTCATTCTTTCCATTCCCAGCCCTCCGATATTTCCGTATCCTCCGCCCAGAGCGTAGAAAAAAATGTCGCAGCTTTCCGCAATTGCTTTTTTGACATCCGTTGTTCCGTGGGTTGTCCAATCCCTGAAACGGTAAGATCCAATTTGAATAGCGCCTGAACAATTCAAATTCGTGTTTTCGCTTATGGTATTTTCTGAAAGAGCGGCAGCCGCAATAATGGGCTTAATGGTTGATCCGGGAGGATATTTTCCCGAAATTACCCGATTAAAAAGAGGCTTTGCCGGATCACTCACAAGCTCTTGATATTTTTCATTTGATATTTTTTTGGAAAAAAGGTTATTGTCAAAGCTAGGCAGGCTCACTAACGCCAAAATTTCCCCGTTTTTCGGATTCATCGCCACAGCTGCTGCGGTTTTGGTTTTCGTTTTCTCCATTACAGAGTTCAGGCTGTCAAAAATTTTCTTTTGAAGCTGGGCATCCAGCGACAAAAACAAATCGTTTCCAGGAACCGGATTTATCATTCCTCGCTCTTTTTTTACATCTCCGGTAGAATCAACTTCAAACTGGAGCGCTCCGTGAATCCCCTTGAGCTCTCTTTCATATGACTTTTCAATTCCAATTTTTCCGATATAGTCAGTAAGCAAATAATCGCTGTTTTCTTCATATTCCTTTTTCTCTATTTTTCCGGCATAACCAAGAGTGTGGGAAAAAATATATCCGTCAAAATAATTCCTTACTGCAGTCTTGTCAATCAATATTCCGGGAAATTCTTTTTGCTTTTCCGTAAAAATAAGGTATTCATCCTGGGAAACATTCTCTTTTATAAGCAGGGGGTTGACAGACATTTTTTCCGCCGCTTGAAATTTGATCAAAAGTTCCCCCTTGTTTATGCTTAAAACCTCCGAAAGGTTTTCGGCCATTTGTTTGATCTTCTCGCCCTCCTCAGGAAGATCAGCTGGAATAAAAACAATATCCATGCTGGGAATGTTGCTTACCAAGGCATTTCCAAAACGGTCAAAAATCTTTCCCCTAGGCGCTTTAATAACCACCGAGCGTATGCTATTTCCTTTGGAAATTTTTTGATAATATTCTCCCTTAACGACATTTAAATAAATAGCTCTTCCCTCCAGAACAAAAAGGGAAAGCAGGACTGCCACCCAGAACAAGTTAAGCCTTCTTTTTTCAATAGGCCTCTCAATGTGGCTGGATTCCTTGTCAGTAGTAGAAAAAATATAATCCTCCAATTCCACTCCCCTGGAACCTAAATTTTTTCTAACAAAATATTTAGCCATTTGTTTTTGCTGAAAATTCCGGCAAGCGGATATCGCTCGAATACCGGAATATTTTTCTCAAAATAACCGAGAAGGCAAAAAATGCGATTATATTAAAAATTATTTCCGCGGGAAAATTTATTCCGATAATTGTCCTAAAATTAAAATCTCCTTTTTCAATAAACGCCAAATAGGCGATAACCATTGCCTTATGAGCCAATGTCAAACATAAAATCATCACAAAAGCGGAAAAAATTCCCCAGCCCCTATTTTCAAGAAGTATTCTCTTGCCAAAAATCCGAACCGCCGCCGCAAGCAGAATAAGCATAATTACGCTAATACCGACTTTATTGTATAAAACGACGTCAAAAAACAATCCGCATGCTATAATCCAGCTCAAGCTTTTCCAAAAACCCAAAATCAAAGTCAGGGATAAAATAAAAACCAGAATAATATTCGGAGTTCCAAAATTCGGGAAAAGCAACGGCAAAAAACTTCCCTGGAAAACAACTAAAAGCAGAATCACAAAAAAATTTATAAAATATCTTTTCATTTTTTATTTAATTATTGCCACTATCTGCAAATCAGAAAATTTAATCGGAGAACGTATTATCGCCTGCTGAAAAAGATTTTCATCGGAAAGCTTTACGCTCTCCACTTCTCCAATAAGAAGCCCTTGGGGGAAAAATTTTCCTATCTCAGACGTAATTATCTGATCTCCCTCATTAACCGCATCTGATTCCAGAATCATATCCATTATCAACCCCAATCCATATGAGCCCCTTATTATTCCTTTTGATTTGGTTTCAATATCAACCGCATTTACTGCGCTTTGAGGGTTTGTTATTATATCTACCTGCGAACTATAGGCGAGAGCTTTCCCTATTTTTCCAACCAGTATGCCTTCCGAAGTAATTACAGGCATTCCTTCTTTAATTCCCTCCTTTTCTCCTTTGTTAATCTCTATCCAATTTCCCGTCCCATATGGATCACGGCCAATGACTTCCGCTATTTCCAAGTTGAATTTTCCGCGGGGAAGAAGCTCCAGTTCCCTTCTTAACACTTCATTTTCTTTTCCCATATCCTTAAGTTGCGCGTTTTGCGCCAAGAGCTTTCTATTCTCTCCGATTAACCGCTCATTTTCCTGCTTCAATTCCCCGATAGAAGAAACAAATTCAAGCCATCCGGAAATTGAAAGGGAAGTTCTGTGAAAAACCAACTTAAAGGGATATGAAATAAATGATGTTATTTCCCTAAACGGATCAAATAAGCCTTTCGGGTTTAAAAAAATAAGCAGAATAAATACTGCCAGGATAAATAATATTTTTGTATATTTTAAGCGAAAAAATTTCATACCATAATATTATCAAGAAGATAATTTTAATGTAAAACGTAAATCTCAAAATGTAAAATGACAATGTAAAATCTAAAATTATCTAATTTTTTAATTTTAAATTATCTATCATCCTAGGGCATTTTCATATTGGCTTTCAACCAGAACATGCCTGAGATTTTCCAGATCATCCAGAACTATACCCGCGCCTCTTACAACCGCAGTCAGGGGGTCTTCCATC
>CAYTRS010000007.1:0-23187 GCA_964440305.1 uncultured Bdellovibrionales bacterium | reverse complement strand
GATTGTTTCCGATGTCTGCGTTTTCGGTAACATTCATATCATTGGTTTGAATGTTTCCGGCATAAAGGGAGGGAGCTTCAATTCCGTTTATGTCAAATATATAAAGCTGTCCTACCCAAAAGGCTCCTACCGCATAGGCATATTTTCCAAAGACATAAGCCGAATAAAAATTAGTGCTTAAAGCATCATATCCTCCGGCCAAAGCAGGAGCTGTCGGACTGCTTATGTCAATTACTATCAAATCGTGAATATCTACCAAATAGGCATAATTTCCCGCAATATTGACACTGGTATAGCTAGTTACGTCGGTTGAATAATTTCCCACAGGAGCAGAACTGTCGGCGGGATTGGAGATATCAATGATTTGCAGTCCGGAGGCTCCGTCCGCCACGTAGGCGTATGGGCTGGAGATATAAACGTCGGTAGCAGTCCCTGAAGTGTCATGAGTGCCGGTCAATGAAGGGCTGGCGGGATTGGATATATTAATTACACGAAGTCCCGAAGTTCCATCCGCCACATAGGCGTATTGGCCTGATACATAAACATCCAGGGCATTGGTAGTTGCTAGCGTTCCGGCAAGCGTAGGGCTGGCGGGATTGGAAATATCAATGATTTGCAGTCCGGAGGCGGCATCCGCCACATAGGCGTATTTTCCGGATACATAAACTCCGGTAGCGGTTCCAGCAGTGTTGTAGGTCCCGGTAAGTGCAGGTACTTCGGAATTGGAAATATTAACCACCTGCAGTCCCGAAGTTCCATCCGCCACATAGGCGTATTGGCCTGATACATAAACATCCAGGGCGCTTCCGGCGGTATTATATGTTGAAATAGCAACAGGCGTTCCGGGAACTGACACATCGGCTACTCTAAGCCCGACAGTGCCAAAAGCAATGTAGGCGTATTTTCCGGATACATAAACTCCGTTAGGCGCTACCATATCCCCATACGTAAGACTGGTGATAAGCTCGGGGTTTCCCGCGCTATGCAAAAAATTCCCTCCGGAAAGCGAAAGCTTTTCTCCTGGCGCATCCGTCCCGATCCCCACATTGGCGTTCATGAAATTAATCTCGTCGGTGGTTTGGTTGTCAAAAACAATCCTCCCGTCGGATCCTCCGAAGCCGATATAGTAGTCGTCTGTTGTTGTTGCAAGGTTATTGCCAAACACCAGTCCGGTCACTCCGAGGGTATTTGAACTAGTATCGATTGTCGTATTGGAGTCTATGCTCAAAGAATTATCCAACTCCGTAAAATCTAGGGAATCGGCGGTGATTGAATCTCCCGTGAGCGTAGACCAAGTGGCAGTGCCGGCAGAAGAATAAAGCAGTATTTGCCCCGCCGCCCCATTAGAAGGAACATGGTTATATCCGTTTCCGGAAACGTGGGTCAGTACGCTTCCGGCGCTAAGCGCTAGCGCTCCGGTAGCAGTTAAGTTGGAATAATTGTAGATGTCAATATCGGTGCCGTTCCAGGTTCCGGCGGTTACTGTCCCGGTTATGCTGGTGTTTCCTGTTATGCTGGCTCCTCCGGAAGAAATTGTCAAAGCATCTGCCAAATTCAACCCCCCCGAAGCCGTGAAATCCGTCCCCGAGTTCCCGATGTTGGAAATGATGTTTCCGTCCATGTCCAGATTTCCGGAAGGATTGAAAGTTCCGGAAAAAGTCCCGGAAATGATTCCGTTTACCTCCAGGTTGCTGTCCACGACTAAGTCTTCTTTTATGGTCAGATCTCCAGTCAAGGTTCCTCCGGAAAGCCTCAGTTTATTGTCAATGTCTTCTTCCAAATCGCTTTCCAGGCTGTCCACGGATTCGGAAATAGAAACCAAGAGATCCGTCTTGGTTTCAGAAATGTCCGAGGCCAAGTTCTTGTTAGTTTTTGCGATGGAAGCAGTCAAAGTCTCCGCGGACTCCTTGAGCGAACCGCTCAAGTTTGTCCCAAGATCCTTGAGCGATTTTAGCTGTTTGTAGTTCAGCGGATCTTCTCCCTTGAACACGGCAACCTTTCCATAGCTTGCGGTGTAAATCAAGTCACCCAGACTGTCTGTCAAAGGCCGATAGGCTCCCGGATAGGCAAAAGCTGATCCTATAAACATCAGGAAAAAGATGAAAAAAAGCGAATACAGCATTTTTTGGGAAAGCCGTCGCAGGGATCCAGGATAATTCCCCTGCGATTTCTGATACAGCCGGAAAAAAAAGAAAACCGAGAAGAAAGCAATAGCCAGCACTCCCAAGTAAGACAGCATAAGGAAAAAGCTTTCCGCGTCGCATTTGGCAAAAAATCCCCAGAGAGTTCTAAATACAGGCTCAAAAGATTCGGGGGAATACAAAAAATAGAATCCAAAAACAACTGCTTCCAATTTCAGGGCAATCAGCAGAAAATGCCGGTAAGGCAGTCCCTGCCGCCTTTTCCAATAGGCCAGAACGGACATTGCTGCAACAATGATCATCGGAGCCAGGGTGATAAACAAAATGACTGTTCCGAAAACAATAGAGAAAAAGGAGAGCTTAAGGAGTAACAGGGAAAGCAAGGCTCCCAAGGCGAAATATCTTGTCGGCCGCTTAAGCGTGAAAAGATAGGAAAGATAGGAAGCAATGATATCTGTTGTTCCCTCGTTTGGATTTTTTCTTTTGCGGACCAGAAAGAAAACGATTCCAAAAATAAAGAAAATGACAGCGAGATATTTTACCAGAAGAAAGACGGTTTGCACTAATTCTGAGACGTAGAAAGCGGTATTTTTAAGCACGGAAGAAAACAAACGACTGCTGTTGGAACTGATGGCTTTCCTTGCCGTTTCCGCTCCCAGAACGGAAATTTCTTCTTCCTGAATTGTATCCGAAGCGAATACCTTTTTCTGAATGTAATGATTGGACGAAGCCGCCAAAAAAATCGCAACGATTGAAATGAAAAATAGGTTGAAAGCCTGGCGGGAATGATTTCGAAGGTACACAAAAAAGACAAGCAAGCATGCTGCCAAGAGAGAAAACAAAAGCAATTGCAAAAAAAGCTCAACCTCAAAAAGCCGATTGTTTTTTATCCAACTTGAAAAAAATAATTCCAAAAAATCCATTAATTTTTATTTTTTATTTTCGCAAAGTAATTATACCACATTTTATTTAGGGGGGGGGCAATAAATGAGGCTGTGGATAACTCTCTTTTTTATAATTATTAATCTATTGGCGAGTTAATGAGTTAACAAGCTATTATTCATGTCATTAGTTCTGAGTGATCGGAATTGTGGATCAATGCTGCTATTTTAACTTTAGGTTTGAATCTGTTTCCAGTGTTTTCCAATTATTCACAAGTTCTTTTTTTTGAGAGTTGCTCATATTTTCCCAGCGGAAATAGGCGGCGGCGGCGATCATGGCGGCGTTGTCAATGGAATAGCTGGTAGCTGGTAGTTGGTAGCTGGTAGCTGGTAGGGATGAGACAGCTTTTCCAAGTTGTTTGCGCAGTTCTAAATTAGCTGAAACTCCGCCGGCGAGCATGATTGTTTTGGGATGGTATTTTTTTGCGGCTTTCAATGTTTTTGAAATCAGAACGTCAATGACCGCCTGCTGGAACTCAAAACAGATGTGGGATGTGAGAGTTGGGAGTTGAGAAGGAGAAATTTTTTTTGTGAGATACAAGACGGCGGTTTTCAGGCCGGAAAAAGAGAAATTAAAATCTCCGCTGCGTATCATCGGCCGAGGAAGTCGTATTTGGTATTTAGTATCTGGTATCTGGAATTTTGTATTTTGTGTTTTGTAATTTGTTTGGGTTTTTGAATTTGGGTTTTGGTTTTTCATTGCCCAGTCTGCAATGGCTGGACCGCCAGGGTATCCCAGCCCTAAAATTCTTGCCACTTTGTCAAAAGCTTCTCCGGCGGCATCGTCCAAGGTTTGCCCGACAATTTCATAATCCAAGTGCTTTTTCATTAAAATTAATTGCGTATGCCCCCCCGATACTATGAGGCATAGTATCGGAAAATCCGAAATACCAAATCCGAAATTTGAAACATTTTTAATTTGTTTCGAGTTTCGAGTTTCGAGTTTCGAGTTTATGCCAATGAAGTTGGCATAAATGTGTCCTTCAATATGATGGATTCCCAAAAGGGGCTTTTTCCAAACATAGGCCAAAGCTTTAGCAGTGCTGGTTCCGATGAGGAGCGCGGGAATCAGTCCGGGTCCGTTGGTAACCGCAATCAGATCTATTTCAGACGGTTTCTTTTTTGCTTCCTGAAAAGTTTTTTTGAGAACCGGAATGATGTTTTTGAGGTGCTCCCGCGAAGCGAGATTCGGCACTACTCCGCCCCATTTGGCATGAAGCTTCACTTGGGAAGAAACTACGCTTGAAAGTACAATTAAATTGCCGTCCTTTTCCCGAACTAAGGAGGCGGCGGTTTCATCGCAGGATGTTTCAATTCCTAAAATCAGCATAAATTTACTGGACTTTTTCCTTTATTTATAATAACATTAATAGAACCAGAAAAAGAATATTTTGACAAGGCTTACTTTAAATAATCATCCTCTGAATATGAAAAAAAGCAAGCCAAAAAACGGAGACCTTAGCGACAGCGAACTAATCCGCTTGCTTAAACGGGGAAATAAGAAAGTTTTTGAAGAAATAATAAAAAGATACCAGAAAAAGCTGTATTCCTATCTGTATCGCTTGGTGAGAAACAGGGAAGAAGCGGAAGATTTGCTCCAGAATGTTTTTTTGAAAATATACAAACATTGTCTTTACTTTGATGAAAACAGGAAATTTTCCTCTTGGGCCTATCGGATAGCCCATAACGAAGCAGTCAATTTCCTAAAGAGAAAAAATAATAAGATTTTCATTCCCTGGGAGGATATTTCCTTCGGAAAAGACAGGTTGCAGGCGGAAAAGGGAACTGGACCAGAAAAGGATTTCTGGAAAGAAAAAGATATTAAAAAAGAAATAGAAAAAGGGGTTGAAAAACTTCCTCCTATTTATCAAAAAGTCATCAAGCTCCGTTATTTTTCCGAATATTCCTACAAAGAAATCGGCAAAGCCATCGGCAAGCCGGTTAATACTGTCGGAACGCTCATAAGCCGGGCGAAAAAAAAGCTTAGCGAGAACGTCAAAAGGGTTGATTAATAAGTCTTTTAATGCTATTATATTTTTGAGCTGGATATTATCCTCCTGTTTGTTTTTATATGCCGCGTTTCAGCCTAACGGCTGACCACCCGTTAGGGTGGCGTCCTTGAAAATATTTGTTGCTTAAGCAATTTGGCCCCATCGTCTATCGGTCTAGGACGCCAGGTTTTTCCGCCTAGCGGTGGATCCCCTGTTAGGGGGACATCCTTGGAAATAAAGCAAAGCTATGCATTACGTTTATATATTGAAAAGTGAAGTAGATCAAAAATTATATACAGGATATACCGATAACTTAAAAAGGAGAGTTGATGAACATAATGAGGGAAAAACAAAATCGATAAGACATAGAATTCCCTTTAATCTGGTTTATTACGAAGCATTCAAAAATAAAACAGACGCCAGAAAAAGGGAGATAGAGCTAAAAAATAAAGGGTATTCAAAAGAGCAATTATTGAAAAGAATTGAAAATTCATTAAAGTAAAATAATGCCGCGTTCGTCTAGTCCGGTCTAGGACGCCAGGTTTTCATCCTGGAAATCATGGGTTCGAATCCCATACGCGGTACCAAAATTGAGCGATTTATATATTATGAGTTAAATATAATGTATAATACATGTAAAGTTTGACAATTTAATATTCCAAGGAATTTAAGAATTGTTATACTGCAAGATTTGATGGAAAGTGGGAATTAATTTATCAAGAAAAAGCAGGAACAAGATCAGATGCTCTTATTGGGGAAAAACAATTAAAAAGTTACAGAGGTAGACAATTTATTAAAAAATATATTCCGCGGTAGCTCAATGGTAGAGCAGTTGACTGTTAATCAATTGGTTAGAGGTTCGAATCCTCTCCGCGGAGCCCTGCGCTTTTTTCGCCCGTTTGGGCGTACTCTAAAATCCCCGAAAAGGGGATTTTTAGTTCAAATAAGAGCTTTTTTCCTTTCAGAGAAAAGTTCTGGTGAACAAAACTTAAAAGTTGCGTTTTTTCCTGATGTTCAGAACTCATAAACAGCTCGTAAGCCCTTTGGCTTATATCTAAGAGCTTTGCCGAGGTTACGTAAAAGTTCTGGTTGGCTGTCGAATGTTCGTTGATCTGCGCCATCAGGTCATTTTCTTCCGCTTTCCACTTTTCCATCATTTGGTCGAATGTCGCTGTGTCAATGCGCCCGTCCAGACGGTCATCGTAAGCAATCCGGTAGCGATCCCTGACCCTCTTTAGCCTCGCTCCCAAAGCCGACACATTTTTTTCGCAGTAGGCCTGTTCCGAATCGTGAATGGCTCTCAACTCCCTTTTGAGCGTTTCGAGGGCGTCAGGGGTGAGTTTAAGGAGCTTCAGGGAGGACACGGCTTGCTCAAGCAAGTCCTCTTCCCGTATCCAAACGACATTATTGCAGTTTCCCGAATAATTAGTGCAGTGGTAATAAATGTATTTGCCCTTTTTGATTTCCGGCGTTACCAAGCATCCGCAATTGTCGCATTTGATCAGGCCTCGGAAAATGTAGGGGTTGTTGGTGCGTTTGAAATTTTGCCGGTTATAGCCGTCTATGACCTGATGGACTTTATCGTAAAGGTGTTTGGAAATAAGCGGTTCGTATTTGTGGGGATAGAGCTTTCCTTTGACTCGCATCACACCGTAGTAAAAAGGATTTTTCAATGTCATTTCAATCTGGCTTGTGGAGAGAGGCAGTCCGCTTGGGGTATTCGTTAGTCCTCTCCGGTTCATTTCCTTCATTAGTTTTTTCATTGAATATTGGCCACTAGCGTAAAGTTCGAATATTTGCTTAACCAAAAAAGATCGCTCCTTATCTGGAATAATATCTTTCTTTTCGTTTTCCAATTTTATATTTTTATATCCCAGATGGGCTTTGCCTATCCATTCGCCATTTCGTAATTTTTGCTCGTATGCTCTTTTGACATTGTCGCTTATTGCATCGGAATAATATTTAGCTAGGTTGAGGCTGATCCCAAACTGGAACTTTTCCGTTGCTGATATTTTAGAATTAAGAACGAGATTCTCTGATACGAAATGAAGCTCGACCTTGTCTTCCATAGCCAGTTCGTAAAGGGCTGGAACGGATTTGTCGAAAACATTTCTGGAAAAACGGTCAACCTTGTCAAAACAAACGGCCACCGGCTCTTTGAAAGATTTTATGTAATCGAGTATTTTATCAAAATCGTTCCGCTTATCCTTGTATGCGCTTTCGTCAAAGCTGAAAATTTTGGCTATTACAAAATTCTTCCGATTGGAATAATCCGTCAGGCGCTTGGTTTGAGCCGGCAACGAATTGCCGGCATCCTTCTGATCCTCAGTTGATACTCGCGCAATAATTATCGCTTTCATTTTAGTATGTGATTATTTTATTTGTCGCTTCTGAAATGTCGTCAATTCCATTAAAAAATATTGCGAATTCGTGAAATTTAGAGTTGGCGTTTTTTGAATAAGTTCCGACATAATGTTTTCCGATATAATCCAGTTCAACAGTTGTTGGATTCGTGGATAATTTTCCTTGGAGGTCTGCCGATTTTTTATCGGTATGAATATAGACAAAAGCATTTCTTTCATTTTTCAAATCTCCCTTAAGCGTTTCGCCTAAAGCCGTCATATCGTCAAAGTTCAAATATTTCGGGTCTATGACAATCCTTTCGCCTTTTCCTCCATTATTGATGCTCCACTGCAAAACTACTTCGTAGGGAATCGTTTTTTTCTCCGGCTGTTGAATTGCGGGCGCTTCATATTTATTTTCTACAACCGCCGGCTTCTGTTCGGCTTGTTGGTTATTTTTGTTCGTGTCATCACTTGCCAATGCAACAATGTTAAGAATTGCAAAAACTATCGTAATTGCTATTTTTACTTTCTTATTCCAATCAGTTTTTGCCCACATATACCAAAGCAGGAAATAAGGGAAGAATAAAATAGCGACGACCAGACCCAATCCGCTTTTATACCACGCTTTTTTCTGGCCGTTTTGCGCCTCGCCAGCAGGCTGTTGATTTTCCATTTTTTTGGATTAGTTAATTATTATTGCTGGCCGGAGAACACAAAACCCCGCGCCAGCTAGGTCTTGCGACCCTATACCAGTTTCCCGATATAGCCCTTGGAAGAGTTGCTGAACGCGGGGTTCAGTATCTTCCAAGGGTCTTTTGCGCCATACCTTGAGCTTTTTACTTCCCAAGGGTTAGGCATAAATTGTTAATTCAATTATGTGCCCACAGGCCGAAAAAGTAAAGTATCCACTTTTTCCCATATGTAAGGCGTAAATCGCCTTATTTTTTAATTGTGTAAGGTCTGAAAATGCCGTCCAATGCAATCAAATGTCGTGATAATTATTTTTAGTTAAAAATCCCTTTTAGCTTTTTTCTCATTTCTTCAACTTCCGAATGGTTTTCTTGCATTTCAACTTTTTGTATCGCTTTTCCGGCATTGCGATCTAATATATCTTTTGCCGCTCCCAAACGAGTTGCTCCTGTTTGTTTTTTTGACATCAGAGCTACCATTGTTGAGGCGGCAATGCTATGAGCATTTTGGATACTTCGTTGACCCTCTTCAAAACTTTCAATAGCAATCATCTCGCCGTATGTTCCATAGGCATCGTATAATTTTCCTTCCGACGACAACATATTTCTCAAGGTTGAAATATGAAAGGATTTTATTTTACCTTTTCCGATTATATTCTTAAATTCTTTCTGAAGTGCTTCCGAAATCTCGATATATCCCATACCAAAATTTCTTAATTCTATTAAGCGTATTTCCCACAACTTTAGGCTTTTTGCTTTTGCCGCCCAATTTTGTTGAAATGCGTTTTGTCTTTTTTCTTCTAATGTTAAATTTTTCATAAGTTAAATTTATTTATTTTTAGAGAGGATGTGCAAATTTTTAATTTGCACGCTTCTTGTAAAGAAGGTCTATGTCGTATTCTTTGCTGTATTCTATGTAATGTTTTGTTTACCTCTGCATTTTGATTTGTTAGCTTGTGCAAATCAGGTTGTTTTTTCCGCCAGATAGTCAGCATCTTCTTGGGAATAACCCAATAGTCGCACTAATACGCCTATATTTACCGAGAAATATCTTTTAGGAGGCACGCCTTTTAATTTCACATTTAATACCCTTAGTTCTTTCCATATTTTTATTGCCCTATCTTGTTCTGATCTTGTTAGACAAGTTTCTTCTTGAAATTCATTTATTGTTTTATATACGTAACCTTTTTTATGACCTTTCCCTAGCCAATACAGAAGCTGTGATAAGAATAACCCCGCAATTGCACTACCAGCCAATCTGCCTAATTCTGGGTTGAAAGCGACTGGCCTTTGTGATAATACGTGCAGAAGGAATGAGTTCACATTCTTAAAAGCTTTTAATCCGTGAAAGATTGGCTTTATGAAATTAATTTCTTCAATCGGATAATTCATTCGTTTTCAATTATTTATTTCTTTATTTTGCTCATTATTTTTTTCATTTAGCCTTTTATCTATACGGTAAAGCAAATCGAAGAAGCCGACAAAATTATTTTTTGCTTCAAACACTTCCTGAGCAGAAAGCTCGCGCGCACATAGTTTTTCGTAAAATTGTTTATCCTGTAGCGGGATAGTCATATAGCTTAGGCTTATTTATGTCCCTAACCTATATGACGAAAATTCATCAAAAAAATAAAACTCCCTTTATTAAGGGAGTTTTTGAAGAATCAATTTTATGATGAAATCATAATCATTCAATTTAATCTTTTCTTTCGGGAACTAGATTTAATTTTATCTCATAAGCCCTCTCCTTTTTATAAGAATAAAAGGGAGCCTTATTAATTCCAAAGCACTTTTTTAATGTCTTGGACAAAAGCTCTTTTTGTTTTGCCATATTGTTTATTTTACGCAGACTTAAATCCGAGTTATTTTCCCAAGATAGTTTTCCTCCTTTTTCAGATAATAGTCTTAGGAGAAGCCACTGTTTGTTTGGTCTCTTGTTTTTCTTATTTTCAAATCCCATTAATTTATAATCGGCGTGCACTCGTTTTTTCATTACCTCAATAAATACCTCTTCACCATTCAAAAAATAAATTGTTATATTCTGCCAATTATTGTTATGAGGTAGGTCGGGGAAAGCAGAGCCAGATTTCTCAACATAATTTCTGCACTTATTTTCATATTCAGACCAAAGTTCATTAAAATTTGGTTGTATAATTTCTAAAATGAATCCGATTGGTTTTATCCTACCCATTTCTTCTGCCATTTCTATAAACGCCTTAGGCACCACATTTGTACTTGGATCATACTTATTTTCTTGTATTTTTATTACCTCTAAGCTTTCCAGTTTGCTAATAATTTTTCTCTGAGCTTCAGGTGACGGGCTATTCCCTTCATTTTGAGAATACGAAATTACATATTCAGCCAGCTTCCCCTTGGGAGCCAGTAAATGGTTGGTTTTAATTTTATCCAAGATCCACTTAAACTGAAAATCAACGTCTTTTTCTATGGACATAAGCGTAATATAATTTTTGACCAATATTGATAGAAAATCCCATCTGCTGTATGATGATGTTATCAAATGTTAAGTTATAAATCAATGCCAGCAGAGAGAAAGAAAAATCGTAAAATACCAGAGCTTTTAACCTTGAAAGAGGTTTGTGAGGTCTTGAAATGTCATCCAAATACTCTTAGACAATGGGATAAAAAAGGTATTCTTAGCGCTGTTCGTTTTGGTGAACGGAAGGATAGGCGTTATCGCAAAGAAGATATAATGAATTTTATAAAACGCAAAAAATAATTTATGCAAAAAGAAGCAAAAGCGCGGATTAAAATCAACGAGCTACTTCAAAAATCCGGCTGGAGATTTTTTTATGACAAAAATGGTAAAGCAAATGTAACCCTTGAAGGAAATGTAAAACTTGAAGAGTTGGGAGACGATTTTGAAAAAGTAAGCACAGGATTTATTGACTATCTTTTGCTAGACGATAAGAATTTTCCAATTTGCGTTTTGGAAGCCAAATCCGAAGATAAAGATCCACTTGTCGGCAAAGAGCAGGCGCGCCGGTATGCGAATAGCCAAAATGTCCGCTTTATCATACTTTCAAATGGAAACATACATTACTTCTGGGACAAAGAACTCGGCAATCCTACGAGAATTTCAACTTTTCCAACCCTTGAAAGTTTGAAAGGCAATAAAGAATTTACGCCAGATACCAGTAAACTTGTTGAAGAAGAATTAAAAGACAACTACGTTGCCTTAACGCAAAATCCTTTTTACGAACAAGATCCTCGTTGGGTAAATGACGAAAAAAGAAAGCTATTTATTGCAGATACCGGCTTGCATTTTTTGCGCCAGTATCAGTTAGACGCTGTAAAATCATTACAAAAGGCGGTTTCAGAAAGCAAAAATCGTTTTCTTTTTGAAATGGCTACCGGCACAGGCAAAACTCTTCTTGCCTCTGCCATTATCAAGCTTTATCTCAAAACAGGTAATGCGCGCCGCGTATTGTTTTTAGTTGACCGCTTGGAGCTTGAAAACCAAGCCGAGAAAGCTTTTAAGAACTACTTACAGCCGGATTATCGTGCGGTAATTTTCAAACAAAATAAAGACGACTGGCGCAAGGCCGAAGTTGTCATCACGACCGTTCAAAGCATTTCTCACGATAATAAGTATCTTAAAACCTTTACTCCTACCGATTTTGACTTAATCATTTCCGACGAAGCCCACCGCTCTATCTCCGGTAATAGCCGAACAATCTTTGAATACTTCATTGGACATAAACTTGGCTTAACTGCTACGCCAAAAGATTATCTTAAAAATCTTTCCCAAAAAGATATTAATGAGCGCGATCCGAGGGAAATGGAACGACGCAATCTTTTATCTACCTACAAAACATTTGGTTGCGAAACCAACGAGCCGACTTTTCGTTACACGCTTGTTGACGGCGCGAGAGACGGTTTCCTTGTATTACCAACTGCCATTGATTGCCGCACCGAAATAACAACCAAGCTTCTATCAGACGAGGGTTATGCGGTTCAGGTGCAGACAGAGGAAGGAGAAGAAGAGGAAGTTATCTACAACCAAAGCGATTTTGAACGTCGTTTCTTTTCAGAACAGACCAATTTTGAGTTTGCCAAAGCGTTTATGGATAATGCCCAGCGTGATCCGATAACTAATGAAATCGGCAAAACAATCGTCTTTTGTGTAAGCCGTAGGCACGCTTCAAAAATGACGCAGATACTAAATGAGTTTGCAATGAAAATGTTTCCAGATAAATATAATTCAGATTTTGCCGTGCAAATCACTTCTGATATTCCGGGCGCTCAAACAATGACCACCAACTTTGCCAATAACAAACTCAATGGACTTTCAAAGTTTCTTGATGGCTACAAATCAAGCAAGACAAGAGTTTGTATAACAGTCGGTATGATGACTACCGGCTATGACTGCCAAGACATTTTGAACCTTTGCTTTATGAGGCCGATTTTTTCACCAACCGATTTCGTTCAAATTAAAGGACGCGGCACGCGAACATTCACCTTCAAACACTCAAACGGAGACGATCAGATAAGGGAGAAAAAAGAAACCTACAAGCTTTTTGATTTCTTCGCCAATTGCGAATATTTTGAGGAAAAATATCCCTACGACGAAGTAATTAAATTACCGGCCAAGAAAAAAGGAACTATTGAATTACCTCCACAACCGCCAATCACGGTTGATAAAACCTCAATCAACATTCCCGATCCTCTGAAAATGATGGAAGTAATGACTTTTGAAGGCAATATAATGCGCGTAGATAGAGAGCTTTACGTAAGCCGATTTGAAAATACGCTTAAAGAAGCCGCAAAAAAGGATAGTGAATTTAAGGAAGCAATTAAAAACGGCGATTACGAGCAAATGGAGCAGATTGTGAAAGAAAAGATATTCAACAAGCCGGAAGATTTCTTTACTTTGGAGCGCATTAGGCAAGGATACAAAGCCGACCGCCACATTTCTCTTTGGGAGATAATGGACAAGGTTTTGGGACGTATTCCTCGTTTCAAATCAAAAGACGAATTAGCACAGGAAGAATTTGAAAAATATCTGGTAAGTTCAGAGGTTAAGCCGGAGCTTTACTATGAAGCGCGAGAGTTTTTCAGAAATTATTTGATTGATGAGAATTTCCGAACCGTGATCAATCAGAAGCGTTTTAACGAATTAGCCGGCGATCCGACTATGACAGAAGCTTTGCAAAAGTTAGGCAAAGAGACCTACCTGACAAAAATTCCAGAATACATAAAAGATAATGTTAAATTAAACGCTTTCGCTTAATCATTATGCTTACAACAGAAACCAAAAGAAAAATAGATTATCTGCGCGACGTGCTGGTCGGAAAAATTCCTGTGCCGTCGCAACAGATTGAGCAAATAACGCTCGGCTTGATTTACAAGTTTATGAGCGATATTGACGAGCAGAATGAAGAGCTGGGCGGCAAGTCATTTTTTAGTGGTGAGCATAAGAAGTATGCTTGGAAAAATATAATGGATCGTTCGTTAGCTGGCCACGAAAGAGTTTTATTTTATGCGGAAGGTTTGGAGAAAATGAGCCGAAATGACAAACTACCACA
This sequence comes from uncultured Bdellovibrionales bacterium, assembly GCA_964440305.1. Classification (GTDB taxonomy): domain Bacteria; phylum Patescibacteriota; class Minisyncoccia; order Moranbacterales; family JAKLHP01; genus CAYTRS01. The sequence continues at coordinate 9,534 of CAYTRS010000007.1, read as the reverse complement.
ACTATTCAGAGATATTTTCAAAGGAGCATTTCTGCCGTTCAAAGATCCGGCAGTATTGGATTTATTTTTGAAAGGCATAAACGAATTTAAGTATGAACATAGCGAAGAACTTGGCAACGCTTTTGAATATCTTTTATCAACCGCCGCCTCACAGGGAGACGCCGGACAATTCAGGACGCCACGCCACATCATTGATTTCATTGTTGAAGTAGTTGATCCGCAAAAAGAAGATAAGATATTAGACCCAGCTTGCGGCACGGCTGGCTTTCTTGTTTCCGCCTATAAGCATATTTTGAAAAACAATACCGATAAAAAATCAGACCGGGCTGGTTCGCTATTAACCGCAACAGAAAGAAAGAAGCTAACCAAAAACATTGTCGGGTATGACATATCCCACGAAATGGTGCGTCTCTCTCTCGTCAATTTGTATCTACACGGCTTTGCAGAACCCAATATCTACGAATATGACACATTGAGCAGTTTGGAGCGTTGGGACGATAACTTTGACTGTCTACTGGCAAATCCACCCTTTATGACCCCAAGAGGCGGCATAAAGCCCCACAACCGCTTCCCAATTCAAGCTAAGCGGTCAGAGGTGCTGTTTGTAGACTACATTACTGAACATTTAACTCCCAATGGCAAAGCCGGTATTATCGTGCCAGAGGGCATAATTTTTAAGAACGACGGCGCTTACAAACAGCTTCGTAAAATGTTGGTAGATGACGGCCTTTGGGCAGTAATTTCGTTGCCGCAAGGCGTGTTTAATCCTTACGCTGGTGTTAAGACAAGTATTCTATTTTTTAACAATACAATTGCAAAACAAACAAAAGAAGTTCTATTTGTTAAAGTTGAAAATGATGGTTTTGATTTAGGTGCGCAAAGGAAGCCAATTGATAAAAATGACCTACCAACAAGATTGGATCTTTTGAATAAATACAGAAAGGCGGTTCAAGAAAACAAAAAGTTCAGCTTAAACAAGGGGGAAGAAGTGTTTGCCAGCGTTATTAAGAAAGAAACAATTGCAGAAAACGGCGACTACAATCTTTCTGCTGATCACTATCTTGTGGCAACTGATTACTCCAAAGTTAAATGGCCAATGGTAGAGCTAAAAGAGATTACCAGTATTGGGGCAGGAAATTCAGCGCCCCAAGAAAAAACTTTATTTGAGAATGGAAAAAATCTTTTTTTCAGAACTTCTGATGTTGGCGCTGTGCATATTTCAGATAATTTAATGAGTTCAAGAGACAAATTGAATGAAAAAGGGATAAAAGGATTAAAATTGTTTCCAAAAAATACTATTTTATTTCCTAAAAGTGGAGCGTCTACATTCTTAAATCATAGAGCAATGCTCGGTATTGAAGGATATGTTTCAAGTCATCTTGCGACGATAATACCAAATGAGAATAAAATTTTACCAAAATTTTTATTTAATCTATTGAAAGGCGTTGACGCTAAAAGTTTGACGAATGACCAGAATTATCCGTCATTAAAAACTTCGGAAATAGCAAAAATACAAATCCCTCTACCCCCACTTGAAGTTCAAAAAGAAATTGTTGAAGAACTTAACGGCTATCAAAAAATCGTAGACGGTGCAAAGCAGGTTGCAGATAATTACAAACCAGCGATTAAGATTGATCCGAAGTGGACAATGATGGACTTGCAAGATGTCGCCGAGTTCAACCCCACTAAAAATGGCTTTAACAAAGAAACCAATACGGACGTATCATTTGTGCCAATGGCTGACTTGCAAGAAGGGCAAATGTTTTTTAAGGCAAAGCAGAATAAAAAGCTGAAAGACGTCATTAAGGGATATACTTATTTCTTGAACAATGATGTCTTGCTTGCAAAAATTACACCTTGTTTTGAAAATGGAAAATCAGGAATTGCCAAAGAATTAACCAATGGCGTCGGATTTGGATCAACAGAATTTATTGTTTTGAGGCCGATAGAAAAAGTTTTACCGGAATGGCTCTACTACTTTATTTCAAATAGTAGGTTTTTGAAATTAGGAGAAAACAATATGACTGGTTCGGCTGGACAACAACGCGTAAGCATAGATTTTGTTAAAAATTACAAGATACCTGTGCCGTCAGTTGAGATCCAAAAGACGATTGTTGCACAAGTTAATGATCAACAAAAAACGATTGAAGCGAACAGAGAATTGGTTAAGCTTTTTGAGCAAAAAATTAAAGATAAAATCTCCGAAGTTTGGGGAGAATAAAAAATATGGAAACACAAGAAAAATTAGAATATGTAGAGAAATATCTAAAAGAACGCTTTGAGGAGTGGCTGGTTAAGGATATGCGGATAACAAGAAATGCGGAACTACATTTTACATTTCCTTATATACTTTTAGTTAGTGCTGGAATTGACTTTCTTGGTATGTTAGTGAGGGGCTTTAATTGTAAGTCAGGTGTAAGATCTTGTTATTTTATACAAGAATGGATGGGTAGAGTAAACCCCTTATATAAAAATACAAAAATTAGTATCATAATTTATAGATCGGCTCGTTGTGGTTCTTCTCACCAAGGTGTTTATAAAAAAGAGGTAGAAAGTTCTTGGATTTATTCAAGAGATAAACACCTCAACCATATTAGATGTCTCGATGGGAGTGATAGAATTTTTATTCACGCTTGGCAGTTTGTTGATGATTTTATTGAAGCTCAACAATTATTTAGAGATGAGTATGTAAAGCAAAATCCAGAGAATGTATTTAATAATTTGCAGGAAATGTTGGGAGAGAAAATAATTGAAGGATTTGAGGAGTTAATTGAAGAATTAAAGAAAGATGGAAAAAGTTTTGATGCAGAAAAAGAGTTGAACAACAATCCAAAAGTAAAATCAGTTGATAAGAAAAATTCCAGAATCGAGCTATACAATGATGATAGTGTTGCTCCCTCCGCCGCTCCTTATCCGGAGGCAGATACATATTCTTGCACTACGACAAGCCAGCCAGAAGATCACGCGATAACAGTTCTTCCTAATAAAGATAAGGACGAAGATTAAATTACATTATTTTATGGCCATATCAAACATTTTGGCCAAAATTAAAGATAAAATATCCGAGTTTCGGAGAAAAAATTATGAATAATGTATATATCTGGTTAATTCTTTTGGTTGTTAGTGCTATATTTGGTTTTTTTAGTAGAATCGCAGCATACAAAATTAAGGTAAATAAAGAAATTCGGGGAAAAATTAAAAAGCTAGAATTCGAAAGCGGTAGCGCTTTTTGGTTTTTCGAAGTGTGGCGTGATTTTGTAAGCTATTTTATAACCGGTGCTATAGGATATTTTATAGTAGCAATTAGATGGCCTGAAATAGCACAATCAAATGAGTTATCTGTCAAAGACTTTGTTTTATGTTTAGCTTTTTTCATTGGTGTGCTGGGATGGTGGCCATATTTCATTAAAAATATAACGGAAGGGATAAACGCTATTATTGGGAGAATTTTGAAAAAATAAAAAAGAGACTTCCTCAAAATACTGGCATAAAAATAACAAGGATAATAATAAATTAAAAATGGCTAGAAAAAGCCATTTTTTGATATGCTTGAAACTTGTGTTGACAAAAATACGAATCGTTGATAAAATTAAGAAACAGTAATAATTTAATGGAATTTTATATGCAAAATGATTTTGGGGAAAAAATTAGGCATTTGCGGGAAAGTCATTTCCCAGGAATAAGCCTTCGAAATGTCGGAGAAAAAATACGGCCTAGGAGCAATTATTTCACATACCTAAGCAGAGTTGAAGCCGGCATCATTAAGCCATCCAGGAAATTTTTAGCCCAGATAAGAGAGGAATATGAGCTAAGTGAAGAAGAATATAAGGATTTAGTTTTAAGCTACACTACTACGGAAGTGATGGATGGGTGGGCTGAGTTTAATGATGCTGAAAAAAAGGATTTAGCCGTGCGTCTTTTCAGAAAAATAAAAAAAGATAAGGAAAAAGAAAATGAAAATTAAATTACACAAAAATTGGATGCCGATCGTAGATACATACACCCTGACGAGGGACGAGATTGAATTTCAAGTTATGCAGGATATTAAAAAATACAGGGGAATGTATCAAAAAAAATTCGGAAAATCTCCGGGATTGAAATTAGATGTCGATAACTTCGTGGAAATAATGTGGGGGTTTCAAATAGTATTCCAGGAAATTTCACCCGAAAATGCCGGAGAGGAAATCTGGGGCTGTCTGGATCCTAAAAATAAGACCATATATGTAAATCCGAATTGTTCTCCGGAGAGAGTAAATTTTACTGTAGCGCACGAAGCCGGACACCTCTCTTTGCATCTTTCTATAATGCGATTAGAAAATGGTCAGGTTGTGGATTGGCGAGATAAGCCATTGCCACCTCAAAGCAATAAAGCCCTATTAGATAAACGGGAAAAAAGGTTGGAATGGCAAGCGTATAAATATGCCTCAGCTCTGCTTGTTCCGAAATTCAACTTGATTGATTATCTTTCGGAAATAGGACTAGTAGAAAATGGCGGGTTGAAAAATAATTTTAATTTTGAGAGTGTCTATCCTGGAATTAAGGAAAGGTTTGGAATTTCGAAAAAAGCGTTCGGGATAAGGCTTGAGGATCTTGGTTTTATTGGAAATAGAAAAAAGCTACTTTGAGGTAGCTTTTTCGTGTTTCTAATTGCTGGTGAAACAACCGAGGGCTTTTATATTAACTCAAATGTGAGAATTTTGTTTTTATAAAAGCCAGGTCGAATCGGGTAATGTTTTGCTTCTCACAGAATGTATCGCTAATCACATTCTAGCAGAGGAAATGCGGATATACAAGTTACGACAAAAAAATGATTATACTGGTTAGTTACGATCTAAGAAAGCCGGGAAGAGATTATAGCGACTTATATGCTGTACTCAAAAACCAAATTTCCACCGATCGGATCAAGCCGTTAGAATCAGTCTGGTTATTTAAGACAACCAAGTCGCCGAGTGAGGTATCAAAAATTATTAGGAGTGAAATAGATGAAAACGACGGACTCCTAGTCATTGAAGTAACTCGGAACTATGCTGGCTGGCTTAATAATCAATACTGGGACTGGCTGAAAGCTTAGAGTTAAAATTCAGAAAGAGGCTAAAGACGTTTGGCCTCTTTTTGTTTGATATATGAATATCCTGATGCTTGTCAAAGGCAAATATTTGGAGTAAGATTAAGCAGCTGTAATTCAAGCTCCATCTGCGGGATATTCAAGTGGCGGAACATATCCGTCAGGGGGAGCCAACAAAATAGCCCTTATATAATGGGTTATTTTTTATAATCAAGCAGAGCGTTACAAATAGTGATATAATGAAAAATATAAATTGATAAATAAAAAATATGGAACAAAGAGAAAAAGGCAATATTGTTGCTACTGTAATTATTATCATAATTGTAACAGTCACTGCAGGAATAATTGGCTGGATGTTTACAAAGAAATCGCAAGCACCAATATCCCAGCCAACAATACAGTCAATAAATCAAAAAACAACTTCTGAAACAAAAAACATTGAAGAAATTGATACTTCTAATTGGAAGCTTTACCAAAATATAAAATTTGGCTATGAAATAAAATATCCAGCCGACTGGGAGATCGAGACCTTAAATAATGTCCCAGCGGAAGATTTTTCCGCTCCGTATTTTGCGCCAAAATCAAGTGAAAAGATTCATCCGAATCTCATGGTTGGCAATATCCATAAAATAGATGCCAATGAAACCATTGAAACAGACCTTCCCTTGGGAGCAGGTTCGGATTATAAATTAATTGATAAAAAATTAATAAAAGTTGGAGGAAAGGACGCTGCTTTTGTCGAATATTTTCAAAGCGGATATGGAAGAAAAAATGGCCAAACAGGCATGGTCAGACAGCAGATAAAAGTGATCAACGGCGATATTTCATACCGCATCTTTTTAGATGAAGAAAATGAAGATATTAATGTTCTTGATTCAAGCAAATTATGGAAGGAAACGGCTATTTTGCAAGCAATGCTAGACAGCTTCCGATTTTTAGAAACCAATGATATCAACGATCCTTCCTATGAAGAAAAATCTGAACAATTTCAAAAAATTGTTTACAGTAATTCAAAATATCAATTTAATTTAGAGCTTCCAGCGACTTGGCAGGGTTATAAAGTTTCGGAACCGGGAAATGACGGAACACTTTGTTTTTCCATTCCAAAATCAGGCGCCCAATCTTTTTGTATTTTTCAATTGTATATTTTATCTAAAGATAAGCCAATTCCCAACGCATTAAAGTTAATAGGTCAAACGAACGACTGGAAAATTTCTATTTCTTCTGGTGAAATCAGTAGTTGTGTACAATTAGATAATTTTCAATGTGAAAGATCCAAAGAAGTGCCGGAAATTTTAAAAACTCTTAAAGCAGAATAAATAAAATTGCAAAGAAATGAACGATAAGCATATAAAAACAGCAGATATTAAATGGAAGGAAATACAAAATGATGTTTTTGAAAAACAGTGCATAGTAAATAAAAATGGATTAAACATTTCTATTTTAAAAATAAAACCTTACAAAAAAATCCCGCTACATAAACACCCGGATACAAGATATAACTATATTTTAAAAGGTAGTATGTCTGATGGAAATAAGAAATACAATAAAGGAGATATGGTTGTAAATAAAAAAGGCTCTAAGCATTTTCTAAAAGCTGATTCTCGTGGATGCGAATTTATTTTGATATGGGGTTAATATTCAAAAAAAGATATTATTTAATTTTTTAAATAAGCTTACTTAAAATATGAAAAAAACATACAAACTTATTATCTCGCTTCTCATTCCGCAACTGGCGGGAGGGCTGGGGAGTGTTTTTACGGCCATTTCCGTGAAAGATTGGTATTTGACATTGGAAAAACCTGCGATCAATCCGCCCGCATGGGTGTTTGGTCCGGTCTGGACGATGCTGTTTCTTCTGATGGGTTACGCACTCTATCTTGTTTGGATAGACGAGAGTGGAAAAAGAAGAACCTTGGCTTATTTGGTTTTTGGAATTCAGATGATTTTGAACATTCTTTGGTCGATTATCTTTTTTGGCCTTCATAGCCCGGGCGGCGCTCTTTTTGAAATGATTTTTCTTTGGCTGGCTATTCTCGCCACGATCATCGCTTTTGCCAAAATTTCTCGCTTGGCCGCCTGGCTGCTCGCGCCCTATATTCTCTGGGTGAGTTTCGCCGGCTATCTAAATTATTCGATCTGGATTTTAAATTAAGATGTCCAAACAAAAAATAAAAATTGTCTCGGTTAGTGACAAAATGCAACAGGGTTATGCATACGAATTGACGGAACCGGTCGGGAAAAATTTTGATCCGTTGTTCAAGCCGGAACTTACGCCAAAAGAAATGCTCGCATTAGGAGTTTTTGGCGGGAAATACATGACTGATTGCCGAAAAGAATTTCCGGCTGATTGGTTTGAAAAAGCCAAACTTAATTCAAAGTTTCATGATCCGAATCTTAATTTCTTTGGAATCAACGCTTCGCAACCGCTTTCAGTTTGGAAAAAGAAAGGCTGGATATGGAAAGATGATCCTCGGGGCTGGTTTCAGTGGTATTGCCGTTATTATATGGGTCGAAGGTGCGAAGATGACACGCGGCAGATAAAAAGATGGAAAGCCATTGTTCGGCATATCGCGCAGATAAAAAAGAATTGTCGGAAGGAGAATTTTTCTTGCCGGGCCCGCCAACGCCAAGCGGTTCTGCATTGGGCATACGATTCCAGAAAAATGTAGGGAAAAATCATTCATGCCGTTTTAGGAATCTGTGCTATTTGTGTTTTGGCAACTTCCGCCGACTTGCGGATAAAGCTCTATTTTTTATACCAAAATAAAATACTAGAGATTGTTGTAAAATATCAGTATGCAGCAAGATAACGTAAAATTGGCATTTAAAGTAACCCTTCATTGCGTGATCGGATGCGGAATCGGAGATACGACTGGCTTAATAGTCGGCACCATTCTGGGTTGGCCAGTAATGCCGACAATGGCATTGGCGATAATTTTGGGATTTGTCGGGGGTTATGGCTTGACAATGACCCCTCTTTTGAAAAAGGGCTTTGGCTTTAAAGCTGCGACCAAAATTACGGTAGCGGGAGAGACGGCGAGCATTGCCGTTATGGAAACGGGGGAAAATTTAACCGCATTTTTAATTCCTGGAGTATTAACAGCAACAGTCTTCACCTCTCTTTTCTGGATCGGCCTTATAGTTTCAGTTATCGCGGGTTTTTTGGCGGCTTATCCCGTGAATTATTTCATGATCTTGAAAGGATTGAAGAAAAATCATATTCATCATTGAACAGATTCTGCATTTATCCGCCCTTGACGGAGGGGTAGGTAGTCTGTAGCACATGTAAAAAAGACATCTCAAATTTAGAGATGTTTTTTGTTTGATTTTCAGCGGGTTTTGAAGTAAAATTGGAACATCGGGGGAAAATAAACTGGCTTATAATTTTTTTAAAATAAAAATGAAAAAATATACGATTGCATTTGCAATTTTTCTGGTTTTTTCTTTTGGAGCAAGTATCGCGAAAGCGCAAGTGGCCGATTCTCCTTGGCCGACATTTCACGCCAATCCAAGGCATACCGGCGTAAGTAAATACGCCACTAATATTGATAAGCCTTATTTAAAATGGAAGTTTAATGCGGAGCATGCCATAGAAGCCTCGCCCGCCATTGGAAGCGACGGAACTATTTATTTTGGCACTTTCAAGGATAATTTTTTTGCTTTGAATTCCGATGGAACGGAAAAATGGAGATTTACCAAAGAAGGAGAAGAATTTAGATCAGCTCCTTCAATCGGAAAAGATGGCACCATTTATTTTGCGAGCCTATATGACTTGCGACCAGTTTACAATATTTCCCACAAGCGCGACATGGAGTATGGAAAACCAAGGCTGTATGCTCTTAATCCAAATGGAACCCTAAAGTGGGAATTTGAGATAGGCGGAATTTTTTCGGGAACCATTAATTCCCCTTTAATAGGTCCTGATGGAACAATTTATATAGGCGCTGGTTCAAATGATATGACCAAAGACGCCAAGGGAGGTTATAGATTCATAGCTATCAATCCAAATGGAACGGAAAAATGGTCAGCTAAAATTATTAAAGAAGTGTATTCTTCCGCGACAATGGAAGATGATGGAACAATAATTTTTGGATGTGCAGACGGAACTCTTTATGCGTTTAATTCAGATGGATCTGAAAAATGGAAATTTACTAAAAGCGATGGCATGTTTGACTCAACACCGGCAATAGGAAGCGACGGGACAATTTACATATCCTCAACGAACAGAAAATTATATGCGGTATCTTCTGAAGGAAAAGAGAAGTGGCATTTCCAGGTAAATGAATTTTTTGAGACTAACCCTTCTGTTGGTGAAGATGGAACTATATACTTTGGCATTATTGACAAGGGGGTTAGTGATCATAATCTTTACGCGCTCAATCCTGATGGGACATTAAAATGGAAATTTGAGACTGGCGGCGGAGTTTATTCCACTCCGGCCATTGACGCTAACGGAATAATCTATT
>CAYTRS010000006.1:0-31887 GCA_964440305.1 uncultured Bdellovibrionales bacterium | reverse complement strand
TTTTAAAAAATTGGGAAACTCCCTTTGTCAGATAGGACGGTTCAACAAAAATTGCCGGTATAAAAAGAATAAAAACAGCAATTGAGATGAAAAAAACTAGAAAAATATTGAGAATTTCCTTGAGCAAAAATTTATAATCTTTTTTGATTTTTTCACCGTCGCTTATAAATATAATCCTTGATATAAGAAGAAGCGGATATAAGATAAAAAGAATAACGGCAGTATATTTGGAAAGAACAGCAAGGCCGGTGAAAATTCCCGTTAGCCAAAGGAATTTCTTTTGCTTTTTATTGAGGTATGCAAGATAGGAAAATACCGATAATCCTCCGAATATCCAAAGAAAACTGTCAGGATTGATTACCTGCGAAATTCCAATAAGTATTGGATTTAATGCTAGGAACATTGTGGAAAAAAGAGCCAGCCAATCTGAATCAAAAGCTTTGCGAATCAGCCAGAAGAATATGGGGAGGGACAGGGTCGCAAGTAGAAGTATGGGAAATCTAAAAACAAAATTAATGTGTTCCGTTCGGTTGATGTCAAAAACGGTGAAAATACCGCTTTTATTTCTATGGCTTTCCGGATCAGGTTCAAAAAGAAGTCCAATCCCGGAGAATAAGGCAATGGTAACCCCAGGCTTATCATTGATATAAGTTTTTTTCCAGTCCCTTTCTTTTAAGCCCTCCCAGTAATTTCCTATCCGCTTATATTTCCAGAGATGCTCGTCGGTAGTTTCAAATTTTGTCAGATGGTAAAGTCCAAAAAGAAAAAACAACGCAATAGAAACAAACAGAAAAAAAGCAATAATTAATTTTTCATTTTGGATTTTCATGTTTTTTGTTTATAAAATAAGGAATCTGGCAAATTATTAAATATTCCATGCAATTTTAACTGTTTTTCTATTTTATCTTTATTTTTACCTTCTATAGAAATATCCTCTTTTTTAATATTAGAATCTCTAAGATCTATGTTTGATGTTTCACCGCCGCTTATTCTTACCGGGCACTTGCTTTCGGCATTATAACATTCAAAAACATTGAATTTTAGATTCTGACTGTCTTTAATCTGTAAAGCCGGTCTCTTTGAATTTACTTCCAGATACATTCTCTTAAAATTGATATTTTTGGCGTATTTTAAAGTTGATTCAGTTTTCGTTTGAAGCTTCATGTTTTCAAAAGAAATATCTTCCATTGTGCCATCTGAAAAACCCATTATAGCTATCCCGGTTTCCACGGATTCTGCTTCTATGTTTTTAAAATGTATGCCTTTCAATACCGGTTCGCGATAAGCTTCTGGTGTTTTTAAGGCGGTTTTATATTTTAGGTTAATAACAACGGCTTCTCCCTCAATATCGCTCATTTTTATGTTTTGAACCCAGATGTTTTCAATAAATCCTCCGCGGCTTCTGGCTGATTTAATCCGCAATCCGGAACCGGTTCCTCTAAATTTTAAATTCTCGGCGAAAACATTGTGCACGCCTCCGGACATCTCGCTTCCTATTGTAACTGCTCCATGCCCCTCTGTAAAATCGCAGTTTCTAATGATAATGTTTTCTGACGGGCGGTTGATGCGCAAGCCTTCTTCTTCTAGGCCGGATTTTATGGCGATTGAATCGTCTCCGGTTGAAAAGCTTGAATTTTCAATCAGTGCATTTTTCGATGAATCAATTACAATTCCGTCGGTATTCATTGAATGGGTGTTAATATTCACATGCCTTACTGTTATATTTTCAGAATAAATCGGATGGATCGTCCACATCGGGCCGTTTTCTATTGTTAATCCTTCAATTAGAATATTCTTGCAGCTTACGAATTGAATAAAAGATGGCCTCAATCCGGAGTCCTTTTGTCCGAAAATTCTTTCTTCTGCCGGGACTCCAGCTTGCGCCATATTAAAAAGCTTTTCCCGCTCTATTTCACTATTGGGAGTTCTTGCCCAGTTTTCCCAAAAGTCTCCGTTCCCGTAAATTTTCCCATTTCCTGTCAAAGCTATGTTTTCGCAGTCTCTGGCATAAATTGGAGGAGAAAAATTGTAATATTCCATTCCTTGAAATTTGGAAAAAACAGTCGGAAGATAATCATTAAGATTTGCAGTAAAGATAATTTCCGAATTTTTTTCAAGATGAAGGTTGATATTGCTTTTAAGGTGAATCGGACCGGTAAGCCACTTGCCTTCGGGAAATATTATTTTTCCTCCGCCTTTCTGGTGGCAATCTTCAATAGCTTTTTTAATGGAATTAGTGTTTATGAAAGTTCCATCGCCGATAGCGCCGTAGTTTTTGATATTGCAAGAATCATTGGAAAATTCAGGAACAGAAAATGGCGGCATGGCAAAGGGAATTTCACCAGGCCTATTATCCACATAAGCATTATTTTCGGATTCCGTTGCCCTATCCTGCAATAAAAAAAATAAGCCCAGGAAAAAAAGTGCAAGTACGGATGAAGTGATTATCACTTTTTTATTTTTTGTAGCAATAGCTTTGGTATTATTATTTTACAAGCCTAGTTTTCTCCAGCAGCAAGTTTTTCATAGGAAAAAATCTTGATGAAGTTATTGGGGCGGCCTCCGATATCTATCCTGTAATCATAATTTTCAAGATCATAAATCTTGTCTACCTGAATTTCAAAGTCGTTGTGGCGCCCCTTATAGGGGATATGCCTTTCCGTGCGGCTTTGTCTGCTGGCAGAAATCACAAAATAATTTATCCGTATGCCCTTGTTCATTTCAAAGGTATCCATGCATCCTCCTTGAAAAAAATAACAGACACCCCGCTTGTCTGTCCAGACAATAAGATCCTTGGCATTGGGCAGGCTGTTTAAATATTGAGCTGCCTCATAACTTCCATCACCCATATCCTTAAGATTCAGCACATATTTTTCAGGAAGCATTTCCGAGGCGTAGCTGAAATAAAAAGGCTTGATGTTTTTAAGGCTTATGATCAAAAACAGTGCGATAATTCCAAAGGCGGCAATTTTTACTTTTTTTCCGAATCGGCTGAAGATAAAATCAATTCCCAAAGAAGCAATGATAAAAATCAAGGGATATAGTGCTATCTGATATCTAACAGTAGCACTAACTTTGCTCAAGAAAGAAGCCGTGTAATAAGCAAAAATAAACAAGAGAATATATAAAATCCAAGTATTATTTTCTTTTTCCGGGCCCCTAAGACTATTTTTAAATGTTAGCGCTGCCAGCATAACAGTAGCTGAAAATAGCGCTACGGGATGTATGCCGAATATTAACGGGTAAAAATTTGCCAAAAATACTCCGATAATACTTTCTGGGCTTAAAACGGTTGATTTTGGCGAAGCCAGAATGTCCTCAAAGCTAGCCCATCTCATATCAAAAAAAGTATTCAAAGCAGTCAAAATAAGCGAAATAAGAAAGATAAAAAATAAAGCCTTGAAAATAATATGTTTATTTTTTGAAAGAAAAGAAAAAATAAATCCTAAAATTTTTCCTTTCAGAATCCAAGCTTCAAGAATAGAAAAAGCTACGATTGTAGAAAATATTTTCCATGAAGAGGAAAAAGCCTCTGAAAAAACAGTTCCTTCTGCAATTCTTCCAAGATCGACCCAGGCAGCCGGCAAAAAGATGAAAAATGTCAAAATTCCAAAATAGATGATAATAAAATATTTTTTTATCATTTCCTTGAAATATTCCGCCCAATTTCTGTTTGCATGCTTATTATTTATAAAATAATCAATGAAAATCATTCCGAAATAAAAGACGAAAAAAATATTAGCTACGTATTTGGTAAGCAGTGATAATCCCAAAAACGCTCCGGATAGAAACAAGTAAAAGTTTTTGGATTTTTTAATTGATAAAAAATAACTTAACAAAGACAGTGATGAAAAAATCCAAAACAAAGAATCCGGATTTATTATACGCGAGATTCCCAAAAGTATCGGGGAAAGCCCGATGAATAAGATAGAAAACGCAGCAATGTAGCTGTTAAATAATCGGGAAAGCAAGTGATAAAAAATAATCAGCATCAGGGCATTAAAAAGCAGAATAGGGAAACGCATGGAAAAATTCATTCTCTCTATATTTTTGGAAGAAAACCTGATTTCTCCTTCCTGTTTGATAAGCTCGTAATCTTTGGGATTGACCCAATTTAGGCCTATTCCGGATACCAATGCTACCGTTATTCCCGGCTTGTCGCTTATCATTGTTTTGTGCCATTCTCCGTCCAAAACATTATTCCAGAATTTTGGAACGCGCTCAAAAGTCCAAAGCGGTTCGTCCACAGCCGCAAATTTTGCTAAGTGATAGGTTCCGAAAAGTAAATTGGAAATTATTATGAGAGATATTGCAGATACTGTCAGAATTTTTTCGGTTTTGTTTTGCGTATTTATTTTTGCGCCTATTTCCGGAAAAAAGCTGCTTATTTTTCCATTTCCGAAAAATTTCAGAAAAAATTTTAAGCTAGAAGCCGCAATAATTAGATTGGCAAAAAATTTAGGATTATTCTTAAATCTTGCCGGATAAATGAAATAGCCAATAGCAATTAAAATGGCTGACGGCAGGAGAATTAAAATTATAATTTCTAATATTTTTTTCCATTCTATTTTTTCGCCCTTATTTTGCAAGGAAGACAAAAAAACAAAAGCGGTTATAAGAAAAATATAAATCAGACGGCAGTTGACCAGTTGTTCTATGAATGGCGTAAATACGGCATGATAAACGTAATAGGACGAGTTGGCCAGAAAAAGGATGGCAAAAAAAGCAGCTGATTTATTGTTGCGGATTGGATTTAGGGATGTGATTTTTTTTAGCATAGTTATTTTTTGGTAATTTCCAGGGATCTTTTTCTGATTCCTCCTTCCAAAATATTATCATCGTATATTTTTATGGAATTTCTCCAGAAATTCTCCGGCTTATTTTTTTCTCCGGAAGGATTGGCTACGGAAATCGCGAAATGTTCAGAATCCGCGGCTGAAATTCTGTTATTCTCAATAATTATTTCTGCGTCCTTGTTTTCATCTTCATAATACTGGAAAGTAATTCCGTTGGATTTGTTTCCCCAAATTTCATTTTTTGAAATTCTAAGATATGATCCGCAGACTACTGATTCTATCCCACTTTCTTCGTTGTTGTAAATTTTATTGCTTATTATTACCCCTGAAACGGATTGTCTTAAATCCAGTCCTTCTTCCTTGTTGTCATGAATATTATTTTCAATTAGCTGTATTTTTCTGCCTTTCTGGGCATAAAATGCTTTGCCCCTGCTGTTAGAAATCTCGCAATCTTTTACAATAATTTCTGATTCAGATGCAGAAGCATCAACCCCTATTTTTTTGAAATCTCTCACGGAACAATTTTGGATGACAGCCGTTCCTTCAGCTAATATCCCAGTGGCTCCGCCAAGGATTGTCAGATTGGCAATTAAGGAATTGTTTTTCATTTTTACTTCCTGAAAAGGATCATCACTTTTCAAAATTACTTTTTCGCGGCTTTCCCCATGAATTTCCATGTTTTCGGGTATCTCAATGCTTCCAATATACTCGCCGCTTCCCAAGTGGATTTTTATCGGCCTTGTTTTTTTTCGGGTAGCGGCTTCGAGGGCTTTATGAATGTCTCCATACGGATGTTTTTCCGATCCCCATTTTAGCCAGCCTTGATAGCTACCGTTTATGTATAAGTCAGCCATTTTCTGATAGCTCTTGAAGGCATAAAAAATGAAAATTGAAGCAAAAATGAATATCAAGAGTAAAATCACTGCGGATATTTTTAGCCATTGCTTATTTTCCTTTGGTATAATAGAATTTAATTGCATAAGTTAATTTTAATTCAAAGACAACGAATGTCAAACAATAGAAGGACATATCTTATTTTGTTGATTTTTATTTTTATTCTGGGAGTGTTCCTTAGGTTCTATAACTTTTCCAATTGGCTTCATTTTGAACTTGACCAGTCCAGGGATGCCCGAGTAATATCATTGGCAATTGAAAATGGTCCGGAAGATCTTCCTCTTTTAGGGCCGAGGGCTGGAGGAACTTATCTTCGCTTGGGGCCGGCATTTTATTATTTCGAGTACTTAAGCGCTGTTATTTTCGGAAACACGCCTTCTGGAATGGCAATGGGGAATCTCCTTTTTTCCATCGGATCGATACTGGTTTTTTATGTTTTTTGCCGGGAATATTTTTCGAAAAAAATATCAATCTCCTTGATGTTTATTTTTTCAGCTTCTCTTTTTTTGGTAATGTATTCCCGTTTTGCTTGGAATCCCAACAACCTTATCTTTTTTGAACTAGTCGCTTTTTATTCCCTTTTAAAAATAGCCAACTATGGGGAAAAAAGAAAAGGAACCTGGCTTCTTATTTTCTCTTTATCTCTGGCGATTGCTACCCAGCTTCACTTCCTGGCCCTTATTTCATTGCCGCTTATCAGCTTGATTTTCTTGGCAATAAAAAGGCCAAAAATTACTCTTCGCTCTTGGATTATTTCTGCTTCGGCTTTTCTGTTGCTTTATAGCCCTGTAATTCTAAATGAAATCAAGACAGGAGGAGATAACGCTGAAGAATTTATGGAAGCAATAGGCGGGAAATCAAACGAAAAAAAACACTCAATAGCCACTTCGCTTATTAGGAATTATCAGGAAAACAGCCTGGCAAGCTGGATGATAATATCCGGAAGCGAAAAGGGAGAATCCTTGAGGATAGACAGGGTCTCATTCAATAATCGTTCTCTTATTTGCGATAAGGACTGCAATGAAAATCTTCCTTATACTATTTTGGCGCTGGCGCTTTTTTCAGGAGGAGTTTTTCTCTTGATAAAAAAGATTATTTTCAGGAAAGATAATCGGAATAAAAATTTCATTTTGATAATTTCAATCTGGTTCTTTGTTTCTTTCGGAATGTTTACTTTATTGGCCTTCAATTTGTCGCCCCGCTTCTTTCTGCTTACAGCTCCAATTTATCTGGTTTTTTTCGGCTTCTGGCTAGAATTATTTTCGAAAGCGTGGAAAGGGTGGCTAATAATAATTATAAGCGGCGTTTTTATTGTGACAAATCTCTATTTTATTTCTATAAGATTTAAACAACTAAAGCTGGCTCATACGGAAAATATCGAAATTGAACCGGACAGGATTCTGAAAGAGAGAGCGAGGGTAACATTATTTCAAGAAGAACTGATTTCTGAATTTATTGCGGAAAAATATGAAGAAAACAAGCTCCCTATTTTTATAAAAAGCGACCCTCAATATGAAAGATCTTTCAAATATCTTCTAGAAAATAAATTTCCGATTGATGGCTTTAAGCCGGGAGGAACATATGTGCCAGGAAATTATTTCCTGATTTGGAGGACTTCTTCTAATGTTGAATCAAAAAACGAAAAATATTTCCAATTTTTTGATTTTATTGAAGAAAAAAAATTCGGAACTCTTTCGGTTTTTTATTTGGCTCCAAAAAAAGATTTTTTGATTCAAGGATCTGTTAAAAATAATGAAGTAAAGGCTGAATCAAGCGGTCCAAAGCGATATACTTGGAAAGAGTTTTTTTCTTCAAATAAAGAAAACAATGATAAAGCTGATTCGGAAGAAGAGGAATTATTAATTCAGGAAGAAGGACTATGATAAGCCTAGATTGCATCAAAAAACCTTCATTCATATTATACCTCATTCTTCTAATTTTTTTATTAAAAGGGGTTTTTTTAGTTGCTCTTTTTCCAATTTTTTCCGGACAGGATGAATCCAGGCACTATAATACTATTCAATTTAAGCTTGAGCCGGAGGAAAAAAATTGGAGTATTGAGAAAGCCAGAAGTTATTCAAATTATGAAAAAGGCAATTTTTCTACATACAACTATTCCCAAGAAATAAGAGAAACGGCCACAATAATTGAAAATAATACTATAAGGAGTGATCCCTATGATGTAGTTTATTTTAGTAATAACCATGAAGGAAATGGAGAATGCAAGATAATTTCTAATAATTGGATGCCGTACAATGACAGATATCCAATCGATGCCGTTAAGGGGGAAAGCCTTTATCATGCAGTTACGTCTTTTATTGAAAAATATTTTAGTGGAGAAAATATATTAGTAAGATTTTTTTCAATTAGAATTTTCTCGGTCATTTTGGGATTAATGGTTATTGTCTTATCTTATTCTGTCGCTAAAAATATCGGACTTGGTGAAAAAAACAGCCTTATTTTGGCGGGAATAATTTCTTTTCAGCCCAGGCTTTCAATTTATTTTACGAATATAAATTATGACGTTTTACTTATTCCAGCCTTTGCCTTATTTACTCTTGGGGGGGTTCTGGCGATTAGAGATGGAATAGGTTGGAAAAGTTTTATCACTATGGCTTCAGCGGTTTTAATTGCCGCTTTTGCCAAGCTTACGGGACTCATTCTTCTGGTTGTTTTTATTTTCTTGGTCGTTTTTTTGATTTTTCAGAAATTCAAGCATATAAAAAATGAAAATGACAGGAAAAAACAAATTTTTATCGCCGTTTCGCTTTTAATTTTGATAATTTTAATATTATTTTTAAACTGGGGAACTTTCCTGAAAATATTCAAATTTGAAAATTTGAATCTAAGGGAATATTTGACCGACAGTCTAGGGGTGGGGAGAATTTTACTTACCAGCAATGCTTACTGGGGTAATCTTGGCTGGGAAGATAATCTTGTTTCAAAAAATTTCATTAGGATAATTTGGTCTATTGAACTGGCTTCCCTGATAGGATTGGCGATTTTCCTTAAAAGGAAAAATAATCCCGTTTTTTTACCGGATAAAAAATATATAATATTTTTTATAGTTATGATGGTTTTCTTGCAATTGGGGATCAGATTTGCCGATCTTAAGGTTTTTACCAATACTGGAAGTCTTGATCTTGGTGCGCCTGGAAGATATTTCTTGCCTAATATTATCTCCCACATTATTCTTGTTTTTGTGGGATTGGGAACAATTTTAAGAAAGAAGGAATATTTTGAAAAATCTCTTTTGATCGGAATGATTTTAATGATTTCTTTCTGTTTTTATCTTATTTTTAATATAATAATTCCTAGATATTATTTGTAATTAATATGTTTAATTTTTGGAGAACTATTTTTTTAGCCTTGGCATTCTTTTTGCTGTTCCTGGTTTTTGCCAATTTTTACGATAAATTATCCTTTCCTGATGCCCAATGGGATTTGTCAAAAGGCGAAAATAAGCTGGAAATAAATCCGGCAGGTCCTGTGATGCAAAAATTCAAAGCCGAGGAAAATAACTTATCAAAAATTCGTATGCTTTTTAGCAAATCTAATAATAAAGACGGGGGAGAGATAGCTATCAAATTAACTGATGAGAACTGCAAGAATATAATAAGAGAGGAAAATTTCAAAAGATCTTTCATTAAGCCAGAAGGATACTATGACTTCAAATTTTCAAAAATAAAAGACTCCGAGAATAAAACCTTTTGCCTCTCAATTGAATTCAATCCCGGAAAAGAAAAATACAAGGGTTTAAACATATTTTTAAGCAATAATCCTGTTACTGGAAGCCAGCTTATTAATGCTGCTGGCGTAGAAATAAAAAACAGCTCTCTTACAATGAGGCCGGCTTATCAAGAAGAAAGTCTGGCTAAAAATATAGAAAGATTAAACCAAAGAATATCACAATACAAGCCCTGGTTTCTCAAAAATGTTTATCTGTATGCGACATCTTTTCTTTTTGTTTTTCTAACCTTTTTTCTCGTTATTTTGATTATTTTTACTTTCTAAATATTTTTATCGCCCATCCAAAAAGACTGAATTTATTTTCCCTTTCAGCGATTAGGGAATTTTGATTTTGTATGTGCTCCTCGATATCTCTTATTGTTGACGCCACCCTATCTTTATTTTCTGTGTCTTCAAGAGCTTCGAATTCGTAAATTATTTTAGCAAATTCTTCCCTTAGCTGATCTATTTTTTTGATTTCTTCTTTTACTTCGGAAATTTTTTCATAATCCGGACCTAAAAAGAAAGACTTTATTCCATTCCGATTTTTTATTTCAAGGGTTGTTTGATTCAGCTTAGTAGCCGATTCATACAGGTTGACATTAATTTGCCAGAAATTTTCATTAAGAGCTGACTTTTTTTCCGAAATGATCCGAGCTTCTTCCTCAGCTCTTTTTCTGGCTTCCTCTTCTTCCGCCTCCTTCTCTTTTTCCAGCATTTCCTCTTCTTTCATGCTTTCTTCTTCGGAAATTTCATTTGCTGTCGCACTTTCAATGGCTTGGTTTTTCTTTTCCTCTTCTTCGGTAACAGCTTCAATTATTTTGCATGATCCGCTGATTGATTTCCTTTTATTGTGTTCAATTTTGTTGTCGCTTAATTCCAGGGATTTATTATAATATCCTTTTGGGGAATTTCCTCCGCTGGGAGCTTTACAGACTATTCCATACACCCCGTTATAGCTTATATTATTTCCAGTAATGCCAATCTCTCCGGTTTTCTTGGCTTGGGAATAGAACTGGGCGGCGATCCCGCTAGCCTTGTTTTTCTTTATAGTGTTTCCCTTAATAGAAACGCTAGAGCTTCCGACCACTATTTCAATTCCGCCTTCCTTATTGTTGGCAATATAATTTCCCGAAATTGATCCATTAGCCTTCTCGCGGATGTCGATTCCTTCTTCTTTATTATTTTCAAAATTGTTCCCGGAAATATTGAAAGAGCTTCCTTTTTGAGCGTAAAGACCTTTTCCGTTGCTGCTTATATTGGAATTTTTTATTGTAACCGTTCCACTTCCTTCTGCCAGACTGATTGCGTTTCCGGAAACGCTTTTTATTGAGCAATTTTCCATATTTCCTTTTCCTTCAAAAAGAATCCCGGTATGACCTCCTGTAATAGTGATATTTTTTAAAGAATTATCGTTTTTTGCCGTAATTGCCGGAAGGCCCGGAGACCCCTTGATTATCACCTTGCTTCTGTCTGCTCCTGTTATTTTCACTCCGCTAGAAAGGGAAATTCTTTCTTCATAGGTTCCACTTTTAATATATATTTTTTTTCCTTTTGATCCGACTTCTTCAAGGGCATCTTCTATTTTTTTATACGGCTTATCGGAGCTTCCGTCCGAATCGTCTTCTTCATAGCTTCCATCAACATAAATATCATATCCTTCCGCCCTGGTTTTATTTGCGGAAAACAAAACAAAAAAACAGAGGACTAAGAAAAAAAATATTCCCAATTCGGATTTGTATTTGCGATATTTTGTATTTTTAATTTTCATTAATTAAATTTTCTTTTATTTATTCCTTCCTGTCAAACTTCCCGCTTCTTATTTTAAGCATATTTTTTATTTGATCCAGGTCTTTTCCGCTTACTTCAGAAAGAAGGAAAAGAATAATCGCATAAATGGCAAATAAGACTACCGACCAAAGAATAAAAATAAATTTTCCTTCCGGAAGAAACAAGGAAATAAGATAAATTGCAGCCCCAGAAATTATTATTTTTACAAAACTTTTTGCGGGGATCAGGATTTTAAAATCCCGATTAAGGAAATGAAGCATCATAATCATTACAACAAAAGAGGCAATCGAGGTGGCAATGGCGGAACCGTTAATTCCATATTTTTTTATTAGCACATAATTAAGAACAGTGTTTAAAATTACTCCAAAAATGGAAATAAACATCGGAATTTTTGTTTTTCCGGCTCCATTCATCACAAAGCAAAGCACATAAAAAATTGTTAAGAAACCGACTCCCCATACCAATATTGACATCGGGTAGGCTGCGTCCAAAAATTTTTCTCCGTAAAAAAGATTGATGGTTGGTTCGGAAAAAACATGCATCAAGACTATGGAAGGAACCAAGAGTAACATCATAACCCGAAGAGACTGGCCGATTAAATTTTTTGTCCTTTCCGAATTGCTCTCTGCCACGCTTTTGGAAACGGCGGGAAGGAGGATTATGGTAAGTGCATAGAAAACATAGTAGGGGATTCTTCCAACAGTGAGCGAGGCATTATAAATTCCAGTCAGATAATTGTCATGCAAAATTCCTTTCACAAGATACAAATCAATGCTTATCAGAAGTTCATAAGCCAGAAAGAAAATTATCACTTGCCAGGCGTAATTTGCGAGTTTTTTCCAGTCAAAATAGATTTTTTCTCCGGTTTCAATTTTGCGCTTCTGAGTCAGTTTGTCTATTATGTAAGCCAAGAAAAAAACCAGGGCAGGGGAAACAATATATCCGGCAATCGCGCCTTTGAGTTTGAAAAAATATGCCAGTCCGATTATGCAAATTATTTTAAAAATAGATCGGGAAATTTTGAGAAACGACTGCGTTCCAAAGCGATGCAACCCGGTGTAGTAGGAAAAATAGAAAGACGCGGCGGCAAAGGAGGGGATAATTAATGTGGAAAAGCGGAAAAGCTCCGTAAGCTTCGGATCGCCAAGAATCTTTGCCAAAAGAGGAGCAGAAAGGAAAAATATCAAAGTTATTGATCCGATTAGAATAGTCTGGAGAATAATAGCTTGTCTTTTTATCACTCTTACCATTGTCGGACTGGACTCAAAAACCTCACTGATATATTTTGTCATTGCGGTCGGAATGCCGTTTCCAATAAGAATAATTACCATTGTGGTAAGCGTAATTACCAATCCGTATAGCCCGTATTCTTCCGGGCCCAAAATCCGTCCCACAACTGCGTGAATAATAAAAGCCGAAAGATTGAAAATAATCTCGGAAATTGTCACTAATGCGGCTGATTTTGCTAAACTTGACATAAGTCATGTTTTATTATAGAATATTATATTGGGAGAAAGATGTATTTTGAAAAAATATTTTATCAAAAGGAGGATGCTATGAGTGACGGCTTTTATATTGAAATAGGAGTTGATATTTTACAAAGAATCATTAGATTAATGCACAAATGTCTCATTCCCGGAAAGGCTAATTCTTTTTTTGTTCCGGCCGGATGTCTTAGTATGGACGATATTTCTAAATTGGAAGAGGAACTTGACCGATTACGTATAGCGGAATGGAACGCATTTTTCATTGAGGATGACGGTTTTATAATCATCCACATTGAGTGATTTTTGAAGCAGTTCATTGAGGTTTCTGGAAAAATCCAGAAACCTCTTTTTTTATCTCTTCAAAAATAATTTCTTTTTTCTGATTTCCATCAATTTTAATCAATCCGAAATTGCTTATTTTTTTGCCGTATAATTCCTTTTTAGCTTTCAGATATTCAATTCCCTGATCCGGCTTTCTTTCGCGGGACATGATTATTTCAGGATCCAAGTCTAAATAAAAAGCGAGATCGGGCTGGATAATGAAATTTTCGCAAGGGAGCTTCTTGTCGTTTTTCGCCAAATATTGGATATTAATCACGCTGTCATAAAAATAGCGGTCGCTCAGCAGATAGTCATATTGTTCCTTTTTCACTTTTTTCAGAAGCTTTCTGAAGCGCAACAAATCGACCATCAAAAAAATCCTGCGCAAAATAATTCCAAGCCAGCCGGCTTTTGTTACGCTTTTTTGAGCTTCTTTTTCTGATTTGCCATTAAATTTATTTGCTAATCCAAACTCTACGGAATGAAAATAAAAAACTTTCTTATTTTGTTTTTCAAAATAAGATCTGAGCATTTCAATTTGAGTTGATTTTCCGGATCCGTCCAATCCTGATATTGTAATTATTTCCATAAATTTAGTACATAAGAACCGCTACCGGCTTCATTTTAACTGCCAGCCTTATAACCTTATTGTCAATCATCCCAGAAACTACTTCATCCACATCTTTATAATAAGCGCTGTCTTGAAAAATAACTCCTTTTGACTTGGCATTATAAAGACGAACATTATTGCTTTCAACTTTTTTCACGAGGTCGTCTTTGTTTAAGGGAACGTCTTTTTCTGTTTCCCTTCTTCTTCCTGTTCCATGTCCGGCGGAAAAAAACGAAGATTCATTTTCATCAGTTCCAACCCCAAGATATGCCGGAGTAGACATAGAAGAGGGGATAAAAACCGGCTCTCCAGTGACAGAAAACAATTTGTGATCTTTCATTCTTGACGGACCATTGGCGCGCACAGATCCGTTTCGGTGAATCCAAACATCTTTTCCAAAATGATTTTCCTTGTCTATGGATATGTGAGTTGAATCGTATAGCAAGTCTAAGTTGATTTGTCGTCCAAAAATTTTCTCAAGAGCCATGTCAAGGTTGTGATTTATAACCGATCTATTGGCAAAGCCAAAGTTGGCAGCGGCGCGGTGGGCGCGAATAAACATCTGTCCTTCAAGGCTTTCCTCTTCATAGCTGATAAACTCTTCCTTGTTTTGATATTCTTTAATTTTTCTTTCAATGTTTTTGTAAACTTTTATCATTTGGCTGTCATTCAAGCTTAATCCGATTTTCAACATAATCTTTTGGCTCAGATGCTCTTTGATTTTGGGTGTGTACATATAGGAAGCATATTGCCCCAAAAGCCCGGACCCTGTGTGCATGAGAAAAATATGTTGACCTTCTGAAATTCCAAGTTTATCGGCAAGGTCTTTGTCTTTGATTTCGGTTATTTTCATCAGGTCCAGAAAATGATTTCCGGCGGCGCCAAGAATTCCCAATCTGAATCGACCTATTTGAAAAAAAAGCTTGGGTATTACATCCAAAACATCTCTGGTTGAGGGAATATCGTCTCGGAAAAAATTTCCTCCGGCATAGCAATTTTCCAGTTCATTTTTTGTTCTTGTTTTAAAATAATCCAAAATGGGAGCAATTCCTCTTTTTCCGATTTCCAATGAAAGAGAGTAGGGGATTTCTGTCCCGATATATTTTTTAGTTGGAATCACACCAACCAATTCATTAAAAAGCTTGTCTATTTTTTCCGGAGTTGCATCTTCTTCGCTTAAATCGGTTTTCAGAAACCTCATTCCGCAATTCGGAGCAGTGTCATTTATTTGAGGAAAGAGATTATGTTCGCTTGCTACGACAGTTCCGGTGGGATTTTTTCTTCCTTTCTTGGGATGAACGTCGCTCATTGCCGCTATATGATGAAAAATTTTGTCATCTTTTGCCAGATTTTTGAGCTGTCTGAATGCCTCCTCATCAGGAAGCAGCTCATCTGAAGCGTGGAAAATAACCGGAACCTTCATTTCGGGGGTTTGAAATTGTTTTTTGTGTGTTGATAGTGAATTCAAACTTTCCAAAGAGTTGGACGTATGCATAGCTATTCGTGTATAATTAGCCTATAATATTATTTTAGTTTATCTGGCTGTTTAAAGCAATGAAATATAATAAACTTGTTCGGGATAAAATACCTGAAATCATAAAGAATAAAGGAGAAAAAGCAATCACTCACATTGCTAATGACTCTGAATATTGGCAAAAATTAAAGGAAAAGCTCAGAGAAGAAACGGAAGAATTTAATAGTGATGGCAATAAAGAAGAAATTGCCGATATTCTGGAGGTTTTATATGCGATCTTAGACTTTAAGGGCTATAGTAAAAAAGAGATAGAATTTATCAGATCCAAAAAGTTCAAAGAAAGAGGAGGATTTAAAGAAAAAATAATACTTGAGGAATCTTAAATCTTCTACAATTTTTCGTAAACTTCTCTGTATTTTTCAGCCACTTTTTTTATATTAAAATTTTCTTCAATATGTTTTCTGGCATTTTCGGAAATGATTGAATATTTTTCCTTGTTTTCTTTGATGTCTTTTATGAGCGAGAAAAGACTTTCTGTGTCTCCGGCTTTAATTGACAGGGAATTGTTTTCATTTGCAAATTCTTTAAAAATCGGAAGATTTGAAAGAATAACCGGTTTTCCGCAAGCCATCGCTTCAATAATTGCAAGAGGAATGTCAAATTTTCCTTTCATATCTCGGACAGGAAAAATAATGACATCAGAAAGATTATATACCTTTTCCATTGTGGTGAAAGTTTCCGGTAAAAGAATGTTTTTAAGAAGTCCGTTTTTTTTCAGAATTTTTTGAACATCTTCTTTTTTCTTGGCGTCGTCTTTGTTTTTCGTCCGGCAAGCGAAAATTATTTTGATATTTTTTTGTTTTAAAAATTCCGTATGCCGGATTATCATTTCCAGCAAATCATCAGTTGCTCCAAGGCGGGTGTATTCTCCCGGATAAGTTACGACAAAATCATTTTGCTTGATGCCAAGATTTTCCATGAGTTTCTCATCTTTCGAAGCGGGAGAATATAGATTTAAATCAATTCCTGGATAAATCTTCTTAACATTTTGAAAGCCAAGACCTTCAAGCTTTGCTTTGGCATAATCGGAATAAGCAATAATCAAATCGGAAAAAATAAAGTTTTTTATTTCTTGATCTGAAAAGATATCTTCTCTTATTGTTGCTATGGTTTGAATGGTTTTTGATTTTTTGCTTTTGGCGAATTTTTTAATAAAAAAGATATTTTGCTTGGTAGGAGTAAAAAGATAGTGAATCACATCGAAGTCGTTGCGAAGTTTCCTGAGATGTTTTATGAGTCTGATTTTTTGAAAATATCCGAATTCGGAAGTGGTATAAATCGGTTTTTGATGAACATTTTCCGGAAGGTCAGAAAGATTGCCGTTTGTCAGTAGATAAAATTCAAAGCCATTCAAGTTCTTGGCAAGATAATAGGCAAAATTCTTGGAAGCTTCGTCCCAAGGCGGGCAAATCGGTCTGGTAACTAAAAGTATCTTTTTCATATTATTTTATATATTAGCTGGTTTTCCTCTCCGTTTTTGACTTTTATTTCAATTTTTCCTGCCTTTTCTGATTTTAGCGGAACGGTTTTCTTTTCTCCTTTTTGAATTTGAAGATTTCCTTCCTGAAATTTTTCTCCGTTAGCGGTGGCTTCCCAATGAAAATTTTCCGAATCGTTTCTGTTATCTATTGCAAAATTCAAACCATTTTCTTGGGGATTTTCAAAATAAACCACCCAGAAGTTTTGGTTTTCCAAACTCTCCTGCTTTCTCTCAGTTGCCGCCAAGAAAACGAAGCTGGCAAGAAGAAATATTATAATTAGCGGAATTACAAGTTTGTTCATATAAAATTTTATAATTTTTTTAATTTTTAATTTTATAAATAATTTAATAATTTTTTAAACATTAAAAATTTAAGCATTATTTAAAAATTATAAGAATTGGAAATTAAAAATTCCG
This sequence comes from uncultured Bdellovibrionales bacterium, assembly GCA_964440305.1. Classification (GTDB taxonomy): domain Bacteria; phylum Patescibacteriota; class Minisyncoccia; order Moranbacterales; family JAKLHP01; genus CAYTRS01. The sequence goes on along the minus strand of CAYTRS010000006.1, from coordinate 14,828 downwards.
ATAGAATATATTTATTTCTTTCCCGTCATAAATCTTCCAAAAGCTTTCCGATTTTTCAAATTGGGCGCTGTCAAAGAGAGGGTTTACCATAACGAAATTAGTTTGAGTTTCAGAAAAGCATTTTTTTCCGTTGTCTGTGTTTGGAGAAGAAATCATCCAAAGGGTGCACATTTCCCGCTCAGGATTGTCTTCATATCGCTTGAGAAGCCCTCTGGAAAAGGGAAATCCATAATCTCTCATAAAAAATATTTTTATCCAAGCATCTCCGGAAGAAATATAGGCATGATCTTTAACTATATTGTCGCTTCTCTCTGATTTTTCAGAAAGATATTTTGATGCGTGGAAGGTTTGAATGGCTTCGGCGGAATTATTTTTTTCCTTGAGATATCCGGAATTATCATAAAACCCGCTCCAAATGATAAAAGTGAAAAGCACCAAAGATAGTGCAATTCCAAATTTCCGGCTTATTAGAATATTATTTTTTTCTTGAAACGAAGAAAAAATATAAACTATTCCAAAAGCTCCCAAAATGCCCAAGGGGTAGGAAATATAGCTGGCAATGCGGGCGGAGGGAATATCAACGAAAAGCAAAGATGGTTTCAAAGACATCGCAAAAATAGCTCCTGCCCATCCGAGAAGAATTGCGGAATAATATTTTTTTCTTTTAGTGAAAAGAAGCAGAAGAATTCCCAAAATTCCCAAGCTCATTCTGGCTTCTCCTGCAGTGAAAGATAGCTGCTGAAAGGAAAGTCCTGTCCGGGTGGATTTTTCCGGCGTTCCGACGGCGGTGTCAATGGCGCTTTTATCAAGATAGGTCGGAGTATAAATTAAAGTTAAAAGTAAAAGGGAAAAAATAAAAAGCGCGATTACGGACGGAGACAAAAAAGCCTTTGTCCAGGTTATTAAGTGTTTTCCGAATTTTCTGAAATTAAATATGGTAAATATCAGAACAGAAAAAATAAGAATGAAAATAAAAATAAAAGTTGTGAGATGATGAGTGTAGGCCATTCCTAAAGCGGAAAAAATCGCGAGAGAAAGAAAAAGCGAGCTTTTTTCTTTGAGAAATCTGTAAATGAAATATAATGCGATAGGTAGCAGTAAATTTCCTATCACATTTCCAATTACTCCTCCGCTGGCGAATTTAGCTTGGGGAGAAGAGATCGCATAAAGCGGTCCCAAGAGAAATAGAGTCGCAATGGCAATATTTTTTCCTTGCGGGTGATTTTCAAAAAATCTCAAAGCTAGCACAAAAACCGCCAGAATGGAAAATATATTAACTAGCAAAAGTACAAGAGTGGGGAAGTAGGAAATTATACTTATTTTGGAAATGAGTGAGATTGCGGAAAAAATCAGATGCTCGCCAATGACAAAATCGGCAATTTTTTGCGGCTCTGTAACTTTGTAATTTCCGTTTTCGCTGACAATATTCCGCTCGGCATAAACCGGAAGCTTGCCAGTTTTCATGATATCTTCCGACCAATACATATGATGGCCGAGGTCGGTTGAAGTGGGGAAAACGGAATTTTTAAGATATGCCGTTTTAATGAAAATTGTCAAAAAGACAAGCAAAATTATAAGCAGCGTTTGATTATTTGAAAAATTAAATTCAATTTTTTGAGAATTTTCGTGTTTTTGCAGTTTTCCCATTGCAAAACAAATCGCGGAGAATAATATTATTGAAAAAAATATTGATGTTCTGCTGATAGGAATTCCAAATTTTCCAAGAAAAATCATCAAGAAATCCGCAATGACAATGCTTAGCCCGAAAGAAAGGATAAACTTTTCCAGATTGGTGAAAATTTTAATTTTTTGTTCGATTGCGGACAACAAAAAATAGCCTGGAATAAATAGGGTCAATATTATTGATGCAAAAAATGCAGCCTGTTCAAAGATAAAATACATAAATTTATGAGAATTGAAAATCTAAAATCCAAATTACAAATTTCCAATCAAGCTCAAAATCCAAATATTTAAAATCTAGCCATTGGGATTTGATTTGACATTTGAAATTTTAGTTTTGACATTATAATTTTTCCATTTCTTCCAAATACCTTTTTGCTATTTTGTCCCAGCTATAATTTTCAATCACGAATTGCCTAGCTTTTTCGCCAAATTCTTTTCGAGAAGCGTCATTTTCCAAAATTTCTTTTATTTTTTTTGCCCACATTTCAGCGTTTCCGGAATCAACCAAAAAACCATTTTGATTGTCCCTTATTGCGTCTCGAAGCCCTTCAATATTGGCTGCTAAAACTACTTTTCCGCAAGCTCCTGCCTCAATTGCAGTTATTCCAAACCCTTCCATTGATCCAGGAACTTTTATATTTGGAGAAATATAAACATCGCAAGTATTAAAGATTGTTTTTATATCTTCGCGGGGAATATTTACCAAAAGCCTAACTCTTTCCGAAAGATTAAATTCTCTTACTGCTTTGGCGCAATTTTCATAATTATTTTCATCGCCGGCTGTTTTTTTGGCAATTGCTCCTCCGGCTGCAACTAAAATGTAATTTGGGGGAAGTTTCAGCATCACATTTCTAATAAACCATTCTACTCCTTTATGCTTTGTGAATCTTCCGCCTCGGAAGATCACTTTTTTTTCGGAAAGATTAATACCTAAAACTTTTTCCAAATCTTTTCTAGAATAATTTCCACTTATTTCGGAAATGTCCAGTCCGTTTGGAATAAAGACGCATTTTTCTTTGGGAATTCCGATTTTAACAGCCTCTCTGATAGTCTCATTCCCGACCATTATAAGCTTATCCATTTTTTTATGGCAGGGAATATTTATGCTTCTATATGCTTTTCCCAGAAAAGATTTTTTGTATGCGAAAGTTATATCCAATCCATGGATAATGGAAAGAAATTTTTTCGAAGGGTAGAATATTTTCAAAAACGCTCCGACAGGGGAAAGAACCCCGTCGCCAAAAAGAACGGCATCATATTTCCAAAGAGTGAAAAGGCATTTGATTGTCAGGACAGGTAAAAAAACAGGCAGGTTTTTTTTGCCTTTTTTGTTGGCGATTATTTTAACATCAGCCAGTTTCTTAAGAGCGTTCGCAATCCCATAATTTTGCATTTCAATTCCTCCAAGAATAGGCGGATAAGCGCGGGAAATGAATAATATTTTAAGTCCCATATATAAATTTACTTTTTCCTGTATTTTTCTTTTCGCAAAAGATACATCTGATCTTCTGTCAGCTTGCGGTTGGTTTTTATCATATCAGCAATAAAAGCAAAAATGAGGAATTGCATTCCAACCAGAAGGAAAGTTATAGCTAAGAGAAGGTGGTTTCTATAGGGAGTTATTTTTAAGCTTTGGAAATACATTATGGCAAAATATATGAATATTATTAGCGAAACGAATATCAAAAACAGTCCTGGCCAGCCGAAAAATTTCATCGGCCGAACGTCCCGGACTGCTTTCAGGATTATTCTGGAGCTTAAATTAATGTAATTCCAAACGCTTTTGACGACTCTGGATCTTCTGTCTTCAAAATAATTTACCTCGATTGGAATCCAGATTACTTTAAGATTTTTTCCAATAGCGTCAATGATTACTTCTTGGGTATAAGTGAAACCTCCGGAAAGGTTGAGTCGCAACAGCGCTTCCCGGCTGTAGGCGCGGAATCCACAGGTAAGATCGTTTATTTTATGATTTAGGAATTTTCCGACAATTCTTGCAACCAATCTGTTTAAGAAATCTTTTATCCAAGGGATATCCTTTGCCTTATATTCTCCAAAACGATCAGCGCTTGCTATATCAACCTTTCCTTCTAAAATTGGCTGAACAAGCTTCTTGATATCATTTGGATTAAATTGTCCGTCGGCATCAATATTGACCATAATATCAGCTTCATTGCGGAGCGCTTTTCCAACTGAGGTTCTGAAGGTTACTCCGATTCCGCGGTTGATTTTATGGGAGTGGACAAAATCTGCTCCGGCTTCGCGCGATTTTTCAACAGTTTTATCTTTGGATCCGTCGTCAATCACCTGTACAAACACTTCGTCTATTCCCGGAATTTGGCGGGGAATTCTTCTGATTGTTTCGGCAATTCTCCTTTCCTCATTATATGCCGGAATATTAACTACTAATTTCATAGAATTAAATTACTTTATTATTTCTTTTTTATAACAAACTTCGGATCAATGCATTTGAAATCACACTCGGCATTGTCGGTTCCCTTGTGAATGAGTTCGTCTTTACAATTATTCAGTCTTTCTTGGCACTCTTTCTTGCTGTCGTTAAAATAATTACGATTCACTTCATAGCCAAAATAATTCAAAACAAAACCGCCAACAACAACTATCCCGGCAATCCAGATGATTAATTTTAATAGGCTGAACATATATAAAAATTTAAAACTTAAAGCTAAAAGCGCAAAACTAAGGAATATATTATTTTTTTTTAGTTTTTCGCTTTACGTTTTACGCTTTCATTATCTCCCAATTCCCTTATAAATTATTCCCAGTTTCTTGATAGCCTCCTTATCCAGGCAGTTTTTTCCGTCAATAATGACTCTGATCTTATATTTTTTAAAAATTTTGGGATCGACTTCCTTGAATTCTTTGTGGTCAGTGGCAAGTACAATCGCATCGGATTTTTGCAGAAGTTCTTTCAAGTTTTTTACAGTTGATTTTTTGGGAGTATGGGGGTCGAAAATATTCAGATCTGCTTCATGCTTTTTGATAAGTCTTATTATTTCCAGAGCGGGGGATTCACGCAGATCGGCTACATTTGCCTTGTAAGAAATTCCCAAAAGCCCTACTTTGGCGCCTTTCATGGGAATTTTTATCTTGTTCAGTGCGTATTGAAGCAATTCCACGGTGTATTCCGGCATTGAATTGTTGATTTTTCGGGATGTTTTTAAAAATTCATGGTCAAACCCGGAAAGCTTGGCTCGTTCAATTAGATAATATGGATCAACCGGTATGCAGTGTCCACCGACTCCGCAACTGGGCCAATGGGGCATAAAAGCAAATGGCTTGGTGGAAGCGCCTTTTATTACTTCAACCACGTCAATTCCCATTTTATCAAAAGACTTTGCCAGCTCGTTCACGAAAGCGATATTAATGTCTCTGAATGAATTTTCCACGATTTTTACAGCTTCAGCTTCGCGGATTGAATTCATTGGCTTTATTTCTCCTTCCAAAATGCTTCGATAGAAATCCAAAGCCAAATTAAGTCCCTTTTTGTCAAATGATCCTATGACGCGGGGAATGTTTACTACGGTCCATTTCGGATCTCCGGGATTTATTCTCTCAGGACAATGCGCCATATAATAATCTTTTCCAATCTTATATCCGGCCTCTGCAAAAATTGGCTCAATCACTTCTTCGCAAACTCCCGGATTTATGGTAGATTCAATAATCACCAACTGTCCTTTTTTTAAATTCTTAACAATATCTCTTACGGCATTTTTTACAGGTTCCAGATCGGGAAAATATTTCCGGTCTACGGGAGTGGGGACACATACCAGAACTATATTTGAGTTTTTAATCACTTTCGGATCATCTGTCGCTTCAATTTTTACTTTTGGAAGGTTTAGTTCCAAAAATTCTTCTTTTATTGGGGTCTTTCCCGATTTTATTTTCTTTATTTTTTCCTTGTCCCTGTCAAGACCATAAACTTTGTATCCTTTGAGCGCGCTCTGGACGGCCAGCGGAAGTCCGACATAACCAAGCCCGATCACGCAAACAGCTTGCTTGTTTTTCTGCATGATGACTAACTTAATGCTTATATTCGAGTATTTATTCTATATCATAAGTCTAGCTTATTATCTGAAATCGGACAAGGAAATCACAGTTGTTAATAAAGATGCTTTGGGGTATAATGTGATTATGAAAATAGGAATCAATGCTTCTTTTGCCCGGAAGCCTTATACAGGAATAGGGCAAACAACACTCAACTTTCTTCAAAAGTTGAGTAATTTCCAATTTCCAATTTCCAATTTCCAAAATTGGGAATTTATTCTTTATTTGGAGGAGGATTTGCCGAAGGGTTTTAAATTGCCAAAAAACTTCAAAAAAGAAATTTTTCTTCCACTTTGGAAAAGAGATGACTTGATTCGAAAAATTTGGTGGGAAAAAATTATTCTTCCCAAAAAAGTCAAAAAAGACAAATGCGATGTTTTTTTGAGTCTCTATCAATCCGCGACAATCCTTCCGAAAAAAATTCCGCACATAATGGTTGTTCACGACATCATTCCGAAACTGTTTCCTTCATATCTTAACAATGCTAGGAAAAAGAAATATCAGAACCTTATTGAGAATGCCATTAGGAAGGCGGATAAAATAGTCGCGGTGTCCAGCCGGACGGAAAAAGACCTGATAAAACATTTAGAAATAAATTCCAAGAAAATCTCTGTTTCCTATATTGATGTTGATCCGATTTATAAAGAAAATGTAGCTAAGGAAAAAAGCGCGAAGATTCTTAAAAAATACAATCTTTCATCGGGATACATTTACAACGGCGGGGGGTTGGAAGTCAGAAAAAACATTGAAAAACTGATTCGGGCGTACAAAGTGCTTATGGAAAGGAACAAGAACGAAAGATTTTCGGAAAACTTTCCCAAATTGGTTGTTTCCGGAAAGCTTTTGCCCCAACTTGCTCCTCTTGCAACTGATGCGGAAAAATTGGTGAAAGAATTAAATTTGACTGAAAACGTGAAGCTTTTGGATTTCGTTCCGCAGGAAGATCTTCCGGCTTTGTATGAAAATGCGTCATTTTTCATCTATCCCTCGCTTTATGAAGGGTTCGGAATTCCGGTGCTTGAGGCGATGAACAAAGGAATTCCCGTGATAGCATCGAAAAAATCTTCGCTTCCGGAAGTAGGCGGAGACGGAGTGCTTTATTGCGATCCGGAAAGCGTTAGTGATATGGTTATGGTGATGAAAAATCTGATGAAAAACAGGAATTTGCGGGAAACGCTTTCCAAAAGAGGAAGGGAGCGGGCAAAGAATTTTTCCTGGGAAAAATTTACAGAGAAAACCTTGAATATAATAAACGGAATTTCTAATTCCTAATTACCAATTTCTAACAAAATGTCCAAGACCTAATTTAGAAATTTTAAATTCAGAATTTCATCGGATATTAGAAATTGGTTATTGGAAATTTTGAGTGCTGAATGAAAACAAAGCATATATTACTTATATTAAATATTGCCTTAGTATTTTTTCTAACCCTTTTATTTAATCTCGAGGTTTTGCCAGTCAAAAGCTTGGGTGATTTTGCTTTTTTTTCCGCCTTGGCTCTTATTATAGCCCTCTATCGTCCGGGATGGGCCTTTTTATTTTTTGTTGGAACGGTAGTCTTGGAAAATATAAACCTTGCTCCTGAAGATTTGGGAATAAATCTGCGGCCGTTCCAATTTGTTGGCGGAATTGTTTTTCTTGCGGTTCTAATGCGGTTTTTCCTCAAGAGGCTTAATTTCCCCTTGATAAAACTTAAATGGTATGATTTTTCCTTGATAGCGTTTGGAGTGCTGGGATTTGTAAGTGCCTTAGCAAGCCAATATGATAAAGGTTTGAGTCTGAAGCTTTCAGTGATAATTTCAAGCTTTATTATTCTTTATTTTCTCACAAGGATTTACATCCAATGTCTTGACGATCTTAAAAGAATAATTCCGTTTTTCTTGAGTTCTTCCGCAATTGCGGTTTTTTACGCCGTTTGGCAGAATATTCGTTTTAAAAGCGGGCTTTCGCATTTTGAAACAATGCCCGGAAGGCCAAACGCGACTTTTACCGAAGCGGATTGGTTTGGAATTTTTCTAGTATTTTTAATAGCCGTTCTTTATGCGATGATTTTTTATAAGAATAAAAATTTTACCGATGACAATTTGGGATTAGAAATTACTCTTCCGGGGTGGGCAGATATGCTACTGAAAAAATCAAAAGATATTTTTTTCTATTTATTCTTGATATTTGCTTATATCGCTCTCATAATTTCCGTTTCCCGATCCGCTTGGATAGGGGCGGTTATAATTACTGCCATATTTATAATTACCTACTTTACAGATTTAAAACTGAAGAATTGGAAATGGAAAGAAACAATCAATCTAAAACTAAAGATATTAACCGCATTTCTGGTTGCAATAGCTTATGTTTATGCTTTTAATTTAACCGACTTTCAACTTTTCAACCGGATTCAAAGCACCGGAAGCGGGTTTCAGAAAATAACTATTTCCTGCATCCAAGAATCAGCTCTTCCAATTTTGCCGGAAAAAATAAAGGATGTTTCCGAGCTTGAAAAATATAATTGCAAGCATATTAATCTGGAAGATATTGAAAAAGAAAAAGTGGCGGGAAATTTTATTGCGGAAGTTTATCGCGAAGACCCAAATATTAATATTCGCAAAGAAACCTACCAAAAATCCTGGCAGGAAATTGGAGGAAATCCCATTTTGGGAATAGGCTGGGGGAATATCGGGGAAGTTTTGGGAAAAGACGAGCGCGGAGCAACTCTCAATTCCAGTAATATTTTTCTGGAGGTTTGGTTGGGAACGGGGATTTTGGGGCTTTTGCTTTTTATTTCCGTTTGGGCTTATATATTTTTGAGAGGAATAAAATTGTGGAGAGCGGAAGATTTACAAAAGAAAACTTTCGGGTTATTCTTAATTTTAGGCTTTTTCGCACTCCTTGTTCCCAACATCTTCAATGCCGGAATATTTCTGGGAATCTTGTGGATATTTTTGGGAGCGGGGTTTATAAATTATGAAAATTGGAATTGATATCAGAAATATTGGAAAGGGGAGAACCGGCGATGAGGCGGTGTTTTTCAATTTGGTGAAGAATTTGGCGTTGATTGACAGTGAAAACTTGTCCCGTGGCGCCGAAGGCGTTTTACAGGATCAATATTTTTTGTTTACCGACATTCAAGATGAAAGCATTTTGGAAAAGATAAAAAATGATCTAGGCATTCAGAATAAAGCTAACTTCCAGATAGTTTCTCTCAAATCTTCCAATAAATTTTCCTGGAATGCTTGGATTTTGCCAAAATATCTTCGTAAAAACCCGATGGATGTCTATCACACGCAATACATCGTGCCCTTTTTTGTTCCCCGAAAGGTAAAAATCATAACGATTATTCACGATATCTCCTTTAACTTTTATTCAAAATTTATCAAGTTTTCAGATTTGTTTTTCTTGAAAATCCTGATCCCTTGGAGCTTGAAGCGCGCCGACAAAATCATTGCCGTTTCAAAATTTACCAAAGAAGAAATAGAAAAATATTATAAAATACCTTCGGAAAAAATTGAAGTTGTTTATAATTCAATCAGCGATGAATTTTTGAATAAGAAATTTTCTCAGGAAGAACTGGAAGCAGTGCGGAAAAAATATAATCTTCCGGAAAAATATATCCTCTATCTTGGAACGCTTCAACCGCGAAAAAATATTCCGGCGATTGTCAGAGCTTACGCGAAAATAAAAGAGAAAGTTCCTGAAATTAAACTTGTTTTGGTTGGAAACAGAAATGCGCATAATTTTGATCAGGAAATAGACGAAGCAATAAGAGAAAATAATCTTGAAGAAGGCGTGATTTTTCCGGGATATGTGGATGAAAAAGACAAGGTGGCAGTTTTCAAAAATACTTGGATTTTCGCTTTTCCGTCGTTTTATGAAGGATTTGGAATTCCAATTATTGAAGCAATGAGTCAAGAGTTGCCGGTAGTTGCTTCCCAAATTCCTCCCACAAAGGAAGTTGCCGGAAATGCAGCTATGCTTTGCGAACCAGGCAGCATTGATCAGATGGCCGATATGTTATATAATGCTTCCATAGATCAAAATTTGAGGGAAAAAATGAAAAATTCCGGCCTTGAAAGAATCAGGCTTTTTTCTTGGAAAGATTCGGCGGAAAAAACGATGAAGATTTACAATAGTTTTAAATAATTTTCAAGAATCAATTTTCAATTTACAATCAATTTTCAATTAATCAATTATCAATGATTTATTGGAAATTGCCCGCCTGCCGGCGAGGCAGGTAAGTTGATCATTGTAAATTTATTATTATGGATCTGACAAAAACAAAATATCGCGAACCATCTAATCAAAAAAACAGGATTTCCGGATCTGATTTCCCTAAAAAGGGAAAAAAGAAGAAAATAATTTTAATTATTCTGGCAGTTTTTATTCTGGCCGGTCTTATTTTTGCTTGGAGGGCTGGATTTATCTTTAACAAGATTTCTACCAAAGGGGGGCTTTTAAAGAGCCTTCTCCATAATATTCCTGGAGTAGAAGATGAACTTAAAGGAGAAAAAGAAGGCAGAATAAATGTTATACTTTTGGGAATGAGGGGGGAAAATGTTCCTGGCGGAGGACTTTTGGCCGATACGATTATGGTAATGAGCGTAAAGCCTCAAGAAAATAAGGCATCGCTAATTTCTATTCCCCGTGATCTTTATGTGGATGTTCCGGAAAAGGGAATGAAGAGCAAGATCAACTCTGTCTATGCATACGGAGAGGATCGAAAAAAGAATGGCGGAGGAATAGAAGATATGAAAAAAGTAATCGGCGACATTTCAGGAGTTACCATTCATTACGGAGTGGCGATTAATTTTAAGGGATTCACGGAGCTTATCGATGCTATTGGGGGAATAGATGTTACTTTAAAAGAACCTTTTCTGGAATCTATGCAATTTCAGGAAGAACATGTATGCGATCCCAATGTTTTCACCGTGCCTACGGGCAATTATGAATATAAGAAAAATGAAAAAGGGAAAATAGTGGCGCAATATCCCTTATGCAAGAATCCCGATATTGAATGCGGAGGAATTTTTGAGCTTCCGGCCGGAACAAGCCATTTGGATGGGGCGAAGGCTCTTTGCTACGCGCGGGCCAGATATTCTACCAATGATTTTGACCGGGCAAAAAGACAGCAAGCTGTCATTCAAGCGGCGAAAGAAAGGGCAGTAAGCATCGGAACTCTTTCTGACTTCGGGAAAATCAATTCGATTCTTGGGGCGCTGGGAAATAATGTTAAAACAGACATGCAACTTTGGGAAATGCAGGAAATGTACAGGGTTTACAGTAGCATGGTTAATCCTGAAATTTTCCAAAAAATCCTCGATAGTTCGGAAGAGGGGTTGCTTTACGCGCCGGAAAATACCGGGGAAGCGGGATATATCTTGCTTCCGAGAGGAGATAGCTATGACAGGATAAAAGCACTGTTTCAGGAAATATTCAACGTGCCCCAAGCTCAAAATAAGACGGTGAAGAAATGATAAGACGTAAGATTTAAGAACTAAGATGTAATAAGATTAAAATTCTTCTTAGTTTTTCCATCTTTGCTCTTAGTTTAATTTATGGAACTTTCAATCGCCATAAACAGCTATCGGAATCCGGAACTTCTAAAGCTTTGCCTTGATTCAATCAAAAAAAACGTCAAAGACATTGAATATGAGGTTATTGTGGCGGACAGCGCAACGGAAGAAGAAACAGAGATGATGATGAGGGAAGATTATCCAGACGTGAAATTTTTCCCCTTTAAAGAAAATGTCGGATTCAGAGCGATGGTTAACAGGGGAATTGGAGAAAGCAAAGGAGAATATATCCTTCTTCTTAACAGCGATATTATTGTTGAAGAGTCTTCAGTTGAAAAATTGCTATCTTTTATAAAAGAAAATCAGGACGTTGGAATAGCCGGTCCCAAACTCTTGAACTTCAACGGAACGCTTCAGGATTCCTGCTTCCATTTTTACAAGCCGATAACCATTTTTTACAGGAGAGTGCCGTTCAAGAATATCTCTTTTGTGAAAAGGCATCTGAATTGGTTTTTAATGAGGGATTATGACCACAAAGATCCGAAAGAAGCAGATTGGATTATGGGCTCGGCAATGATGACTTCCAGAAAAGCGATTCAAAAGGTGGGTATTATGGACGATAGATTTTTTATGTACATGGAAGATGTTGACTGGTGCCGAAGATTCTGGGAGAATGGCTACAAAGTGATGTATTATCCTTATTCGGTGATGCTTCACTATCATGCAAAAGAAAGCAGCCGAGGAGGGTTTTTATATTCCATTTTTTTCAATAAGTACACCTGGATACACATCGAAAGCGCAATTAAGTATTTTTGGAAGTATTTGGGAAAACCATTGCCAAGAAAGCTGAAAGCGCAAAGTGAAAAGATTGAAACATAATTATTCTTTAGCTTTTCGTTTTTCGCTTTAAGCTTTACGTTTTTATGGAGCAGCAGGAAAAAAAGAACAGGAGGCTTATGAACCGTTTTTTGGCGGCGGCGGTTTTTATTATTTTTTTGGTTGCAAGCTTTGAAATCGGTTTTGAAAGAGGCAAGAACGCCCGATTTCTGGATGAGGAAGTGCCTCTTGAAAATGCGCTGATTATAAACAAAGAAAAAAGCAAAGATTCTACCCTTGATTTTTCGCTTTTCTGGAAGGCTTGGGATTATCTGGAAGAAAAGTATATTGACTCGGAAGAATTGGACGCTAAGAAAATGCTTTACGGAGCCATTAATGGAATGTTTTCTGCAACAGAGGATCCATATACGATCTTTCTTTCTCCTGAAGAAAATAAGAAATTTGACGAAGAAATTACCGGAAGATTTGAGGGATTGGGAGTGGAGCTGGGAGTAAAAAATAAAATATTGACGGTGATTGCTCCTCTTGAAGGGACTCCTGCGGAAAAAGCAGGACTCCGTCCGGGAGACAAGGTAATCGAGGTTGACGATAAAAACACTTCCGAGATGACAATTGACGAAGCTATAAGCAAAATGCGCGGTCCGAGAGGAACGGAAGTCAAGCTGACTATTTTCCGCGAAGGAAGCGAAGACACGCAGGAAATAGTGATTAAAAGAGAAATCATTAATGTCAAAAGCGTCAAGTTGGAATTTAAGAATGACGACGTGGCGTATGTAAAAATTTCCCGTTTTGGAGAAGATACTTTTCGGGAATTTAACGGAGTAACGCGGGAAATTTTGCGGAAGGAAAATCTGAAGGGGATAATCCTTGACCTTCGCAACAATCCGGGCGGATATCTGGATGCCTCGATTGACGTTGCTAGCCGCATGCTTCCCAAAGGCGAGGTGGCGGTAATTGAAGAAAACAGCAAGAAGGAGCGCAAAGAAGCGAAAACAAAAGGAGGGGACGTCTTGAGCCAGATAAAAACAATAATTCTGATCAATGAAGGCAGTGCCAGCGCTTCGGAAATCTTGGCGGGAGCTCTCAAAGACAATCGCGAAAACGTGAAAATTGTCGGGGAAAAATCATTCGGGAAAGGATCTGTTCAGGAATTTGTTGATATTCCGGGAAGCTCTTCGGCGGTGAAAATAACCGTTGCCAGATGGTTGACTCCCAAGGGAGAGCAAATTAATGAAAAGGGAATAAGTCCGGATATTGAAGTAGAACTGACAAATGACGACTACAACAACAGCCGCGATCCGCAGCTGGAAAAAGCTTTGGAAATTATCGGGCAATAATCAGCACTCGGGATTCTTGACTGATAATAATTTTTCTTGCTAGAATATCAATTGAAATAATAATTAATATTTTTCAATTTTATGAAAACGAAAGTTATGCCTTTGGGGCAAAATGTTTTGGTGAAGCCGGAAAAAGCAGACAAAAAAACCAACACGGGAATTTATCTTCCTGACACTTCATCCGAGGAGAAACCGCAGCAGGGGAGGGTGATTGCGGTGGGAGACAGCGAAAAAATCAAAGTAAAGAAAAACCAGAAGGTGATCTATGCCCGCTACAGCGGAACGGAAATAAAAATAGACAATGAAGATTGCCTGATTGTAAAAAATGAAGACATACTGGCGGTAGTGGAGTAAACAATAATACCATGAAAATACCAGCTTCTTTATTGGGGCTGGTTTATTTTAGTGAAATATTTTTATTTTCCGCTTTCTTTGCCATCAAAGAAAGCGGAAAGAAAGAAACTGTCCGCCGTGTTCCGCCTTCTGATAAATCTACGCTCCGCTCGCTGAAACTTTCAAATCGCTACGCTACAAGAAAGTTTCTTAACGCTCGCTCCGCTTGATTTATACCAGAAGGCTCACTAAGGCGGAGAATTGAAAGTCAATTTATTTTATTGCTCCATTGGGAATCCTTTTTCTTTCCATTTGGAAAATCCTTCACGAAGCACCAAGACGTTATAAAAACCAAGGTCGTATAATTTTACTCCGGCACGGAAGCCTTCAAGCTCCGTTTCTCCATAGGCGATAATTTGCTTGCTGAAAGGTATTTCACTTTTTTGGCTTTCAAGTTCGTTGAGCGGAACGTTTCTGGCTTTGGCAATTCTCTTTTCGCTGAATTTTTCCCGAAGCCTCGCATCTAAAATGAAATAGCTTTCGGAAGCTTCATTTTTCATCTTATTTTCCAGTTCCTCTTGAGAGATATAAGTCACCTTCGCTTGGTCGGTGAAGGATTCGGGATTTCCCCAGGATATCGTGTTTCCGACGGCTGATTTCCAGAGCTCGATGCTTCCTTCAAAAACAAAAACTTTCCAATCCTTGCCGCTTAGAAAAACATAAGCCTTTTCAAAATCAGCGATATTTTTTTCATTTCCAATTAAAACAATAGGCTCTTCTTTCGAAAAATTTATATCCGTCACTTCTATTTCTTCCGTGGTGATATTGATTGAATTCACCACATGCTCCGTTTCATATTCGTCTTTTTCCCTTAAATCTATGACGTTAATCGGTTCCTGATTTTTTATTCTTTCGTTTATTTCTTCCGCAGAAATTGTTTTATAGGAAATTTTTTCAAGGGGGGCATTAAAATCGTCCTTGCCTTTTTGCGAAGGGCGGAAAAAAGTTATAAAAGCAACAGCGATAATAAGCGCCAATCCTATCAATATGACAATGCCTTGTTTTT
>CAYTRS010000005.1:0-37025 GCA_964440305.1 uncultured Bdellovibrionales bacterium | reverse complement strand
AGCGAGAAAATCAAACGCAAAACGCACCCTTTTTGGTGCGTTTTTTAATGTCCCTCTTATGGACGCTTTCAGAACCGCAAATTGGACTAGTATTAAAAACGAACTTGAGTTTAGTAGCCTTCTTCAGCTTTTTCCAATTATATCTAAAAGCTGATCTGGATTTGACTTTAAATCAATCAGAATCAATTTCTGCAAAACATTGTTTTTTTCCAGCATTGCTTTTTCGCCGTCAAAAGCGTAGTCATCAAGCCAAAGAAAATCTTTGCTAAAATCGATAGCTTCTGTTTTCCAAAGATTGAAATTGGTTGGTTTTATTTTTTTTAATAACTCAAATGACTTGTCGGATACCTTGCCTTTCAAATGTTCAAGAGCACCCGCAACATCTCCCTTGCAATGACTGGTGAGCCAATAGCAATCATAATTTTCAATAGCATAAGACAAAAAATCAAAAAGATGATTTGCCTCAATGCAACCTTGTTTTGTTATTATTGTGCCATCAATATCTAGGTATAAATTCATATTTTTTATGTGCTTCAATATTAGCTTCTTGCCTTTTTTCAAGCCTTGAAGCAAAATTTGGACTCCCGTGAGGTTTTTGAGGGTAGTTTGGGTATAAACATTTAAGGGGACTAGGTTTTGTGGTAAATTAGCAATTTAATTTCCTCCATGACCTTATTGCCAAATTCTTCTATTTTTTCGTAGTCTTTGTAGACAACTTTTGTAATTCCTTTTTCTTTGGCTTGTTCATTATAGTCCGGAACGGATGAGATGGATATAAATTTATCAGGATTAAATTTTTTGAAATCAAGAACATGGAATGAACCGCAGGCTTTGCAATCCCGATCAAGCAGAATGATGTCATAATCGGCATTGCTTTTTTGTTTGTTGATATAATTTTCAACCTCTGTATATTCTGAAAGGACAGTTACGGCAAAGTCGTATTCACCTTCTTGCTCAAGTAAAAATAACCTGTCCAAGAGAACAGACAGGGTTTTGAGATCATCTTCTAAAATTAAGATTCTTAAAGTTTTCATTTATGCTGTGATTTTATCATATTTTCAAATACTGCTCTAGTGTAATTTCATTTCCCTTATTGAAAATTTTTCCGTCTTTAATAATAAAATCACCGAGCCAAATTGAAGCAATATTCTTCTCCTTCCGAAGGTTGAGCCTTCGGAAATATTTAATTAAACTACTTTTGAAATTATAAATAAAAACAGTAAATGTCAACTAAGTTTACTTGTTCCGAGGTAGGGATTCGAACCCCAATTAGCAGAGCCAGCCTGCCCGCGCGACGCGGGACGCGGCCAGGGAACCTGTTGTCCCATTAAAAGTTCCCAGATAGGGATTCGAACCCCAATAAACAGGACCAGCCTGCCCGCGCGACGCGGGACGCGGGACGCGGCCAGGGAACCTGTTGTCCCTGCCTCATCGGCAGGCCGCCGGAGAGGCGGCTACCATAATTGAAAATGTTCCGAGGTAGGGATTCGAACCCCAATAAACAGGACCAGAACCTGTTGTCCTACCGTTAGACGACCTCGGAATAATAAAAACGCTCACTAGATTTTAAAACAAAACAGTGAAAAAATCAACTATTTTCCCTTTTTAAGTATTGAATTTATGACATCTTCGTCATCGCAGGAATATTTCTCATCCGGAATATAATATCTCTTCTGCTTTCCATGACACCCCCCATTGTCGCGGGGAAGCACCGCCACCATCGGCATCAAAAATCCTTTGTTTTGAGAGGTGAAAAAAGCATGAAGGTTTTGCAGGGTTTCTTGTCTCAAATCATCATCCATCAAAGCAAAAGTGCTCATATCATCCCCTATTCTTCCGCTCCAATCAAAGTGAAGAATGACATTATTTGCTTTTCCTGAAAAGTCATTGTGCCAAAGCAGCGCCCAGCACCAATCACCGGGCTTGTTCCACCAGCGTGAAAAACAAGGGCCATTTTCGATCGTACCATCGCCATGAAGACCCACTCCCCCTTCAATAAAATCAAACAGCCGCAGATATTTCTCATCCGTTATGTCGTTTGTCTGCGCTCCGATTAAAATGGAAACTCCCTGAAAAGCGGCATACTCCCTCATTTCTCCTATTATTTCCGGAACAATCGGATTTGATATGTCATTATTTTCCTGATAATAAATTTGTCCGAAAAGAAATACCCGAATGCCTTCATCTATCGCATTCTCGGTTATATGGCGAAGATATTTTCGGTATTCTTCTTTTTTGAAAGAAGGCTTGCAAGTATGCTCTCCCCAAAAATTTCGGCTTCCGCTCCGGCACATTTCAGAAAATTTGAATTCTCTTTCCTCCGCCGGATAATAATAATCCTCTTTAGTGCTTATCGCTTCCGCAATAAACATTCCGAAAGACATGTTTTTGTTTTCTATTTTTTCCATATTATCAGCCACTTCCTCGAAATCGGGGGGCTTAAGCCAGGTTTCAACGGCCCGGTGGAGATATTGGCACTCTGAGCGGTTTATTACCTTAAGCGCCCGGTCTGAATCTCCTTTATAGCCGAAAAGAACGCCATCCGCCACACAACCTTTTTTCTTGATTGTTTCCATGGAAGGATCCGGAACTATTTTCTTTTCTTTTTCCTTTGAAACTGTAACTTGTTGGGGGTTTTCCAAACTCAAAAATTCAACTGTTTCAGTCTTTTCTTTTTCATGCTTTATGAAAATAAAATAAAAGCATCCTGCCGAAAAAACAGCCAGTGCAAGAATTGAAAGCAGAATTATCCTTTTCTTTTCTACCATCTAAATTTTTAGGTATCTTCTGATGGCAATAAAGCTGCTGATTATTCCCAAAATAATTCCCAAAACAACCAGCGATGAGAAAATAAGCAAAAGGTGGTCAAGATAATATGAGACTAAATTATATCCGGGAACAATTTTATTGGCAAAAGAAGACATGAATTTAACTGTGCCAAAAAGGGCGATTATGCTTACTATTGAAGCGGAGATCCCATAAAATATTCCTTCGAAAACATAAGGCATTTCGACATACAAATTGGAAGCTCCCACCAGCCGCATTATTTCAAATTCCTGCTTATGGGAATAAATTGTTATGCGGATAGTATTGAAAGTTATCATCACGGCAACAGCGACAAAAATCACTCCCAGCGCCAGTCCAATTTCTTTTATAATTTTGATGATATTGTTAAATCTTTCGATTGAGTCCTTGTTTTCCTTGTAGCTTATGCGGTTGATTTTTTCCCCGAGTCCGGCATTCTGAACGGCTTGGTCTATTGATTCGTATTTTTCAGAGCTATGAGCTCTTATTACAAGTGAGGAAAGCAGAGGATTTTCGCCAATCAGCTCAAGAGCTTTTTTGATAGACGGATCGCTTTCGCCCAAATTTTTGAATTCGTCAAATGCTTGGTTTTTGGAAACATATTCCACCGATTTGACCCCTTCTATTCCAACAAAAACTCCCTTAATTTCCAAGACTTCCTCTTCGGAAACTTCCGGCTGGAAATAAACACTGATGTTTATTTTTTCCTCTATGCTTTTCAGCACCACATCCGCCATAACCCAGATAAAAAAAGTGACGCTTATTATGTAAAGGGAGATGGCCAAAACACTGATTGTTGCAAAACTTAACCAGCCATTGCGAAAAAAATTCACAAAACCTTCCTTAAATGTTCTCCAGAGCTTCAATAATTTCATAATAGCGAAACAAATGACTCAAATATATAAATGTAAGTCCGCCTCGGACACCAAAACTTTTCACTTTTAACTTTAAACCTTTAGCTTAAACTATTATATCATATACTTCCCTCTTTGCTTATCCATAATGATCCTGCCCTTATCCAAAACTATTACCCTTTTGTTTAGTTTGTCCACCATATCCTTATTGTGGGTGGCGAGAATAACTGTTGTTCCAAGGCTGTTAATTTTAAGAAGAACTTGCGCGACATCCCAAGTGGAAATCGGATCCAAATTTCCGGTCGGCTCGTCCGCAATAATCACTTCCGGAAAATGGACCAGGGCTCGGGCTATGGCGACTTTTTGCTTTTCTCCTCCGGAAAGCTGCCACGGATAAAGCTCCATCTTGCTGTTAATGCCCACAATATCCAGAATTCTCGGAACCTTGTCGTTTATCTCCGCGCTTGTATCTCCTGCCACTTCCAGCGCATAAGCAACATTTTCAAAAACTGTTTTTTGAGGCAAAAGTTTGAAATCCTGAAAAATCGTTCCGATACTTCTTCGATAATAAGGAAGATTTTTTTTCTTTATTTCATCCAAGGGATGCTCGTTGAAATAAACCCTCCCTTTAGTAGGTTGCTCTTCCGCATAAATAAGCTTAAGAAAAGTAGACTTTCCTGCTCCGCTTTGTCCGACGATAGTAACAAATTCTCCCTTTTCTATGGAAATATTGATTCCATCTAAAGCTACGAAATTTCCGGGAAAAATCTTGCTTACATTTTCAAATCGTATCATAAGATTAGAATTTTGAATTTAGTATTTGGAACCTGGAATATTTATTCTTAATTCTAAATCCTCTATTCCCATTCTATATTCAAGATACCAGATTCTATATTCTAATTTATTTTTAACTTTCTAAGATAAGCTTCGATAAAATCATTTAATTCTCCGTCTAAAACTCTTTCTGTATTTGCCGTTTCATGTTTCGTCCGGTGATCTTTCACCATCTTATAAGGGTGAAGGACGTATGACCTGATCTGGCTTCCCCATTCAGCACTTTGAAATTCTCCCCTTAATTTGCTTTTTTTCCTATCTCTTTCTTCTAAGAACTTGTCATGAAGCTTGGCCTTGAGAAGCTTCATCGCACGTTCTTTATTCTGAAGCTGCGATCTCTCGCTTTGGCAGGAAGCCACGATTCCGGTTGGAATATGGGTAATTCGCACCGCACTGTCCGTCTTGTTAACATGCTGCCCCCCGGCTCCGGAAGATCGATAGGTATCAATCCGCAATTCCTTAGGATTAATTTTCACCTCCTCAATATCTTCAATTACCGGCATAACTTCCACTAGCGCGAAAGATGTCTGCCTTAAATTATTCGCGTTGAACGGAGATAGTCTCACTAATCTATGCACTCCTTTTTCCGCTTTCAAATATCCATAAGCATAGAAACCTTCAATCTCCAAAACAGCGCTTTTAATTCCCGCTTCCGCTCCTTTTGACTCATCAATCAATATTGACTTGAAATTATTCCTTTCTGAAAATCTGGAATACATCCGCAAAAGCATTTCCGCCCAATCCTGCGCATCAACTCCGCCTGCTCCGCTGTGAATCTCCAAAATGGCATTATTGCGATCATATTCTCCGGAAAAAAGCACCCTGAATTCAAGTCCGTCTATTTCTTTTTCCAGTTCTTCCAATTCCATCTCCACATCTCTCATTTCATTCGGGCTTTTTGCTATATCGACAAATTCCTCAATATCATTAATTCTTTTTTCTAAATTTTCAACTTTTGAAACCTCACCTTTTAGGCATTCCAAATTCTTCATGAATTCTCCCGCTTTCTTGGAATTTTTCCAAAAACCAGATTCCGCGCTTTTTTGCGTTAATTCCGCTATTTTCCGAGCCTTTCCGGCAACATCAAAGATAGTCCCGAACGCTCGGGATTTTACTTTTTAATTCTTCCAGTTTTTCTTTAAGCTCCCTCATTATCTATATTATAACACTATTCAAAAATAATTAGAAGCCCAGCCATCAAGGATATTCCCAGAACGAAAAAAAATAGCTGTTTCAGCGAATCTCTAAGCTCACAGTGCTTTTTCATTTCCGGAATAAGATCGGTACTGGCAATATAAATGAATCCTCCCGCCGCAAAGGGAACAAGAAAATCTTTAATTTCGGAAAATCCGCTGAAGATAAATACCAGCACCGTTCCGAAAACTGCCGCCAACCCCGTCAAAAAATTAAAGAGCAGGGCTT
Source organism: uncultured Bdellovibrionales bacterium (assembly GCA_964440305.1). Taxonomy (GTDB): domain Bacteria; phylum Patescibacteriota; class Minisyncoccia; order Moranbacterales; family JAKLHP01; genus CAYTRS01. Next base: position 31,110 of record CAYTRS010000005.1, on the reverse strand, counting down.
TCTTCTTTGAAAAACCTCCATAAATCAATGACCCAAAATCTCCGATTTCCTGGGGAATTTCATGAAAAATAACTGCTAGTGTCGTGGCGATTCCGATCGGAATGCTTACCAAATAGCTTCCCCCGATAATCAGCCCATCAATGAAATTGTGAATCGTATCTCCGGCCAGAATAGTATAAGAGAAAGGATGCGGATGCGTTTCGCAGGCAACCAAATGGCAATGCCTCCAATGGATAAATTTCTCCAACAGGAAAAAAATTACTATTCCCGCTAAAATATAAATAGAAATATTTCTTGCTTCCCCTGTTTCATATGCTTCGGGAATAAGATGGATAAAAGCATCTCCCAGAAGCGTTCCGGCGGAAAGGCTAACGAAATAAATCAAAAATTTTTCCAGCTTTTCTTTTTTAATATACAGCGTAAAAACCCCTATTAAGGCAATAAGGCTGACGATAATAACGCTGATTAGGGCAAAAATAAAAGGCATAAGCTAAAATTTCTAATTTCCAATTCCTAATATCCAATAAAAATCCAAATGCCAAATTTTAACATTGGTCATTGGTAATTAGAAATTGGAAATTACTTATGTAAAATTATTTTGAATAATTTTGCATAAGTTTTATATGGTCCTTTTCTGCCTGCTCTAGAGCAACAAATAAAATCCGCATGTCTTCCTCCGGACATTCTTTGGAAAATTTTAAATAAAGTTTGGAAGCGCTTTCTTCAAGCTCTATTGTTTTTTTGAAATTTTCAATTTCTTCTTCGCTGCATTCCTCCGGCTTGATTTCCGGCATTTCTTTGTCCAAAAGCTTAATACAAATAACGGCATGCTCCAATTCCACCTTGGCCAATCTTTTATACATCGCTTTTATTTCGTAGCTTTTTGCCTTTCCTGCCATACATAAATAAATCGCATTGGCGCGTATTTCCAATGCCAAAGTTTCTTCCAAGTTTTTCTTGGAAATTTCGCCTAGTTCTAATTTTCTATTCACGATTGGATTGGCATCTTTTCCGTCCTTGATGAAACCTTCTCTTGCTCCGCAAAACGGGCAATTTTTCGGCTTTTCTTCGCCTAAATAAGCATCTCCGCAAATTTGGCAAATATATATTTTCATAAATAATTTTGTTTTTTTTATTATAAGTTTTGGAATGAGCCCACGGTCGGGATCGAACCGACGACCTGCACGTTACGAATGTGCTGCTCTACCAACTGAGCCACGTGGGCGGGTAAAATCTACCAACTGAGCTAAGGTGGCAGCGTAGGTCAAAATATAGCATATTTCCACTAATATTTCAACTAATTTATCTTGCTTTTAAGCGCATTCCAATTTTCATCTACAACCTTTTGGATTTCTTCTATCACATTTTTATTTTTCTTTTGAAAAAGATGCTTGAAGCGACCTTGGGTTTTGAGAAATTCTTCCACCGGTTTTGGTCCGCCGGCCGGCGGATTATAATTTATTTTGTATTTCCCATTTTCGATTTCATAAAGCGGCCAGAAATTAGTTTCCGTTGCCAGCTTCCCAATTCTCACATATTGCGAAGTCGGATATTTCCAAAGGTTGATACAGGGCTGAAGCACAAGCAAAAACGAAGGTCCCTGGATTTCTAAAGCTTTTTTTGCCTTCATTTTAAGATCATGGATATATGCCACGTTTGCTTGGGCAAGATAATCAATATGATGCGCGTTTACGATTTCCATAAGATCCTTTCTTTGTCTGGTTTTTCCAAAAGAAAATTTTCCCGCTGGTTCTGTTTCCGTATCCGATCCGTAGGGAGAAGCCCCCGATCTCTGTCCTCCGGTGTTCATATATCCTCCGTTATCATAGCAGACATAAAGAAATTCATGGCCGCGCTCCAGCGCTCCGGAAAGAGCTTGAAGCCCGATATCATAAGTGCCTCCATCACCGCCGAAAACGATTATTTTCGCCCTTTTCTTTATTCTTCCTGATTTAAGAAGCGCTTTTTGTGCTGCTTCCACTCCGGAAGCGGTTGCCGCCGCATTCTCAAAAGCATTGTGGATATAAGGAACTTTCCAGGCAGTATACGGATAAATCGTGGAGGTAACTTCCGCGCATCCGGTAGCGTTTACCACGATTACCGGCTCATCGGTCGCGCTTAAAACCGTGCGGATAATCGCCGGAATTCCGCACCCCGCACAGGTTGTATGCCCCGGAGCAAATTTTTGAGTCAAATCTTTGTTCATTCCTTATATAATTTTATAATTTTTTAATTTTGTAATTTTTAAATAATTTCCAATGCTTAAATGTTTAAAAATTAAGACATTTAGATTTATTTATAAAATTAAAAATTGGAAATTAAAAAATTTATATAGTACCTATATATTTAATCTTTCCTTTATTGCTTTTATCTAAATCAGCGAATACGCTTTCAATATCCTTCTGAAAAATATCCCGCCCACCCAAGCCATACACATATGAAAAGATTTGTGATTTGTTATTTGAGAGTTGAGACATTGAATTTACGATTTCCATATACAACGGCGGCATTGTTCCAGGAGAAATTGCGCGGTCAAGAACGGCGATTTTTTTCACACCTTCAAGTGCTTTGGAAATTTCTTCAATCGGAAACGGACGAAACAGTTTTATCTTTAAAAGTCCGACTTTTTCACCTTCTTTTCGAAGCTTGTCTACCGCTTCTTTGGCGGTTCCGACAGCCGATCCGGCGATCACAATCACTTTTTCTGCGTCCTTGAGCCTGTAACCTTCAAAATGATTGTATTTCCTTCCGGATTCCTTTTCAAATTCCGTGCAAATATTTTTATATTCCGCAACCACTTTCAAGAAATCCTCCTCTTGAGCCTCTTTGAATTCAAAATAAGAATTTTGAAGAGCAAGGAATCCGTATGTTTTCGGACTTTTTTGATCAAGAAGCTGATTTTTAGGCCTATATTTTCCGACAAATTTCCGAACTTCCGCATCTTCCAAAACTTCCAAATTGGAAACGGTATGTGAAGTATTAAATCCGTCCATAATAACCATGATTGGAAATTCTGTTTTTTCAGCAAGCCTAAGTCCGATCAAGGTATTGTCATAAACCTCCTGCGGATTTTCAGAAAAAATTTGAATCCAGCCCGTGTCCCGCGCTCCCATCACATCGCTGTGGTCTCCATGGATATTTATTGGCGCGCTCAAGGCTCTTGCGGAAACGGACATCAAAATCGGAAGTCTCATTCCACTCGCGATATAGAGTATTTCGTTCATCAGCGCCAAGCCCTGTGAACTTGTCGCCGTAACCGTCCGCGCACCTGCGGCGCTTGATCCGACACACGCCGAAATTGCACTATGTTCCGATTCAACTTGAATTATTTCCGTGTCCACCTTTCCATCCGCCTTGTATTTTGAATATGCTTCAATAATCGGCGTCTGAGGCGTAATAGGATAAACCGCCATCACATCCGGATTAATTTGCCGCAACGCTTCGGCTGATGATACTCCTCCAGTCAATGCTTTTTTATTTTTACTTTCCATTACTTATAGTTCTTTTAATATTTTTATTGCTTTTAATAGGCAAACATCAGCGCAGACTCCGCAACCCTTGCAGACATCATAGTCAATCTTTGCGGTTTTTTTTCCTTCCTTCCGATCCTTAAGTTCTATGGCCGCTTCGGGGCAAAGCAAAACACAAGTTCCGCATCCAATGCATTTTTTCTTGTCCACTTCCGGACGAGAATACCGCCATTCCCCGGTTTTCGGAGCTTTTTTCAAATCATGTTTAATAAAAACTTCTTTCTTCATATATGCGATACTAATACGCGAATAGCATTCGAATGACACGAATTCGCTTAGGAAATTAATTCTTAAATTGAGTCGTATGCCTTTTTAATAGCTTGGATGTTTTTTTCAGTTATTTGCTTTCCTATTTTCTTGAGGAAAATTTTCCTAAATTCATCGGTGATATTTTCCAGCTTTACCGCTTCGGTAATCTGAATCAGCTTTCCCAAAATAACCGTGTTGGGCCTTGGCTGACCGATTATTTCCAATGAAATCCCGGTCGCATCAACTGCATATATTTTTCCCTTAAAATTTTTTCCTTCCGAACAATTTCCGTTAAGGGCAATCATTTTCCCAAGTTCTTGCGGAGATTTCTTGGAATTAACTATCAGAGACTCTTCACAGTCAAGATTTCTGGTAACATCCTGTGAGGTCAGGATTGTTTCGTCAAAAACCAGAACCACATCCGGATCCAAAACCGGCTCTGCGGTCCTGATGGGAAAATCCGAGATCCTCACAAAAGTTTTTGTCGGGGCTCCGCTTCGCTCAGGTCCGAAATTAGGAAAAGCTTGCACATATTTTCCCTCAGATGATGCGGCTTGAGCGACAATTTCCGCCGCTACTTTTGCGCCTTGCCCTCCACGAGCAAAAAAAATAATATCAAAAGTGTCCTTGTTGAATTTCATATTTTAATTATACCACATATGTAATGAAACTTAAAAACAACTCGTTAACCCGTTAACTCATTAATAAATTAATGACCTATGTATAAAAAAGGGGCCGGCAACCTGCTGCCGATCCCCAATTTATTACTGCTTGATTTCGACTTTATTTCTATTTATTTAGCCAATTCCTCATCTATGGTCTTCTTTATTTCTTCATAGCTTATCAAACCGCCTTTAAACTGGCTGTTTATAAAAGTTCCGGGAGTACCAGAAATTCCGAAATTTCCGGCTTCTTCAATGTCACTGTCAATTTTTCCCTGATATTTTTTACTGTCAAGACATTCATTGAATTGACCAGCCTTGATTCCCAGATTTAGGGCATAGTTTTTGAAGCTTTGGACTCCTTCGGTTTTTCCCCAAACCTCCTGCGTTTCAAACAATTTACTTGCATAAGGGAAAAATTTTTCCTGCTCATTGGCGCATTGTACCGCTAAAGCCGCATTTCCCGCTTGAGGATGGAAGTCTAAAGGCAAATTTTTAAAAGCAAACTGTATTTTATTGCCGTATTCTTTCAAAACCTTTTCCACTACTGAATGATAATTTTTGCAGAACGGGCATTGGAAATCGGAAAATACCACCATCTTAACTTTTGCATCCTCCGGACCGGATTTCGCATCTCCTTCTCCGATTTTTGGAAGCTCCAAATACTTATCTGCCGGCCAGCCTATTTCAGTTGTCTTCAGAACATATTTTTCTCCCTTTTTATTGAAAATCATCGGATATTGAGAGAAGAACTCCGTTTTTTCCACTTCTTTTGAAAAAACAAAGGCAGGAAGCGCTTTAATCTCAAAATCACTAATGATTTTCTTTCCTTCCCCTGAGTTTTCATCCGCTTTGACTGTCAAAAGCGTAGGAAGCGCTTGACGGAGCTTGAGGAGATTTTCTTCCGGTTTGCAATCTTCGCATTTTTCATCGGAAACTACTTCTACCTTTACCACAGGCTCTGAATAGGCCACCCAGGTTTTTCCTTGGCTTTCAAAAACATCAACTTGTTTGAGCTTTTTCGCAGAAAATCCGCTTCCGCTTGCTAATTGAGCAATATCCACAAAAATGCTTCCCAAAAGAAGACCCGCCAGAATAATAACTAAAGAAGTGAGATTTTTAATCTTCTTTTTCTTCAGTTCGTAGTAATCTGAAAGTTCGCCGCTTTTTTCCATTTGTTCTTCCGTTTTATTTTCCTCATTCATATTTTTATTGTTTTTAATATTATTAATTTGATCAATGGTTTTTATTGATTTTGCTGCTGGTCTTGCTGCTTAGATTGGGCTTCAAATTTTTCTTTCAGTTCCTTTTGAATTTTTTCAAAATCATAGGCTTGCTCAAAATTTTTCGCCTTATAATCCTCAAAGCCTATTGTAATCCTTTTGGCGGCTTCAGTTTTAATCACCGCACCCACAAGAAATCCAAGAACTAAAAGAAAGATGATTTCCTTTTTAGCGATACCGGATTTTTTTGAATCCTCTATTGTATTTTCTTGATTTTCCATAAAATTAAATTTAATGCATTCTTTTACAATGTTAGCATCTTGGCAAAAATCAGGCAATATTGCCAAAATGTTATTTTATGGCTTAATTTAAACAAAAGAAAAGACCAAGAAATATTATCCCTTGGTCTTTTTATCTGGAGGAATTTTAAGGGTTACTATGTAAGCCTTGATACCGTCCTTTTTTTAAGCATAAGTATTAGAGTTTTATTGCAATGAATCATGCTATTCTGAGATCTGCCATTTGCAACAATAACCATTGCCGGATTTTTTTTTGAATCTCTTATGCTCTTACTAACCATTTCCGCAGTTATTTCTGTTGGTATTGTATTTTCTATGATTTCCACTTCTGCTCCGGCCTTTGAAAGATCTGCGCACGCTTTCCTCAAAAAAGTATTTTTTCCATTACCATCCCACCAAAAAAGAACTTTTTTTCCATTGAGATCTTTCAATTCTTTTGCGGTAAAGCGCAAATTATCTACACTTCCATCTTTCTTAAAAACAGAAGCGATTTTTCCTGCTATTTCCTTCATTTTTTTCTTCCTCCTTTTGTTGTGTTTTTTGTATTCTTTTTTTAAAAAGCTAAAAAAAACAGCCCTTCTGGGCAGTTATCGTGCATTTTTTAGAAGATGTATTGAGTTTTCTTTAGTCTGTTTATTCATACCTTCTCTAATTCTAATTATTTATTTTAAATTGTCAAATCAAACTTATCCACAAACTAATTCAATTTTTTCTTTAAAATTTCAATAGCGGCTTTCGGATCAGCTTTTCCTTTTGTTTCTTTCATTATCTGGCCGACCAAAAACTGCAAGGCGTTCATTTTTCCTTTCTTATAATCTTCTACTGATTGCGCGTTGGCAGAAACAACTCCGGCTACTATTTTCTCCAGTTCTCCGTCATCGCTCATCCGAAGAAGATTTTTTTCTTCAATAATATGCGACGGATCTCCGCCGGACTTATACATTTGCGCAAGAACAAGTTGCGCAGAACTTGAGTTTATTTTTCCTTCCGCCACAAAACCGATGAGTTCCGCGTAATTTTCCGGTGTGATTTTAATATCTTTGATATTTTCGCGGTTTTCCATCAAGTGCTTGCGAAGTTCCGTGATGATATAATTCGCCGAGAGTTTTATTCCTTTTTGTCCGTCCGTTTTAATTTCTCCGCTTTCTATTTTTTCCTTAAACTCGCAAACTACTCTTTCAAAATATTCCGCCAGATCTTTATCTGAAACCAGAACGGAAACATCCCCCTCGTTTAGTTTATATTCCTCTTTAAACCTTTTTGCTTTTTCGTCAGGAAGTTCCGGGAGATTATTCTGCAATTCTTCAACATATTCTTTGGAAAATTCCAACGGAGGAATGTCCGGTTCCGGAAAATAGCGGTAATCATGGGCGGATTCTTTTGTTCGTTGGGAAACAGTGATATTTCTATTGCTGTCAAATCCCCGCGTTTCCTGAACAATTTTCTCTCCTTTTTCCAAAATTTCAGATTGCCTTTCAATTTCATAATTTATCGCTTTTTCCACGAATTTGAAGGAATTTATATTTTTAACTTCCACTTTCGTTCCGCTTAATTTATCTTCGCCCTTTTTATGAAGAGATATATTTACTTCGCATCGCATATTTCCTTTTTCCATGTCTGCGTCTGATATTTCAATATACCTGCAAATTTGCTGAAGTTTTTGACAGAAAATTCTCGCCTCATTTCCACTTTCCATATCCGGCTCAGTAACAAGCTCCATCAAAGGAACTCCGGCACGATTAAAATCAACCAGTGTATGACTCGTTCCCTTGGAGTGAATCAGCTTTCCCGTGTCTTCTTCCAAGTGAACTCTTGTAATTCCAATCCTTTTCCCATTAATATCAATCTCTCCTTTTTCGCATAAAGGCTGGTCGTATTGGGAGATTTGATAGCCCTTCGGGAGGTCGGGATAAAAATAATTTTTCCGGTCGAATTTGCTGTGAAGATTGATTTTAGAGTTCAAAGCCAATCCCGCCATCTGTACAAACTCTATTGCCTGCTTGTTTGGAACTGGAAGCGTTCCGGGTTGGCCAGTGCAAACCGGACAAATATTAACATTCGGCTCTCTTTCCTGCCCTTTATCCGCCGAAGAGGCGGACAGTCCATTTTTGGAACTGCAAAACATCTTGGACTTTGTCTTCAGTTCAATATGCACCTCCATCCCAATTGTAGCTTTGTAATTATCCATATCTAATTTAAAAATTTAAATCTCAAAATGAAAAATGACAATCCAAAGTGTTAAAATTATTTAAAATCCGATAATTTTTAATTTTTACTTGTAATTTTGACTTTTGACTTTTAAATTTTGATTTTTATGATCCCGTGCTTCCAAATCTCCCGTCTTTCCTGTTAGTTTCCGAAAGTTCGTCCACGACCTGTATTTCCGCACTTTCTATCTTTTGAAATAAAACTTGGGCGATTTTCTGTCCTTTTTTAATTTCAAAATTATCGGTTCCTAAATTAACAATTCCGATTAGCCACTCGCCCGTATAATTACTATCAATCACTCCGCCTAGAGTTTTTATCCCGAACTTATGGGAAATTCCGCTTTTATCCCAAATGAGCCCGGCATAGCCTTCCGGAATTTTTATCGCAATACCGGTTTTCACCGATCTTCTTTCACCGGGCTTTAAAACAAAATTTTCTACAGAGCACAAATCCATTCCCGCATCTCCTTGGAGCGCAAATTTTGGCACAACCGCTTCCTCATCTAACTTTTTAACTTGAATAATCATGCTGAAATCATTTTAACAATTGCAGAGCAAAGAGGCAAGAAAAAACCGGCTTGAAATTTTCCAAACCGGTTTTGTTTGTGCTTAATTGTTTATTTTAATCTAGATAAACTACAAAGTGCCTATCATTAGGATCGGAGCTTCCGTTGAAACATTCCGGGCATTCTTCCGCCGGCAGCCACCATTTATTCCCTTGAAAATCATAGTAATAGACGGAGAAATGGATCAGTTCGCCCTTGGGCCAGCCGGAAACGTTGACGGTTTTATTTGAGACTGGATATTCCACCCAAGCAGAATCCGGAGCGCATTGTCCAATAAGATGGATATCGCTTCCTGAAACATAAGCGGAAAAAATTATCTGGTAAGAAACGGTGCTACCGCTTTCCCCTATCTTTTTAAGGGTGAAATATTTGCAAAGAGGCTCTTCTTCTGCCGGTTCAATTCCAGGACGGATAATAAAATGCTGGTGGTTGGGATCGGGATTGTTGTTGAAGAATTCGAAGCAGAGATTGGCAGACAGCCAGTCCTTCTGACCGCCTTTGATTATATAGGCGGAAAATTCTGGAGCGGCAGTGAGCGGCCAATTAAGGAAACACAGCTCGCCATTTTTTATCGGAAGGTTATCCCAGAAGTTTTCCGGAGCTACCTGGCCGATAACATTGACGGTTTCCTTAAGTTCCGAATTGAAAATTATCAGGTGGTCAACCAGATTATCATGGTAAGTCTGAATAACGTCAAAATACTGGCATTCTCCGTAGATGGTTATCTCCCCTTGATCCGGATCCGGAGGAATTTGGGGATCTTCTGGGATTCCGTCCGCGACTTGAAACTCAACGTCCAGCCAGTTGTCGTTCTCGTCTTCCTCCCGAACCATTTCGTAGCAATCAATATAGGCGGAAATGAAATGGGTTCCAGGAGTTTGTGGAACAGTGAAATAGATATATTCTCCTTTTTCCTCATCATGCTCCAGGTTGTCGTGACGCATATTGTCCTCTTCCAGAAACTGATTATTGAGATAATACGCCACTTGAATATCGGAAAAGGGCTCGCCGCCATTGTTCTTGGCGGTGATTTCCGCTTTTACTACGTCTCCCGGAGAAAAGCAGGTTTCCCCGCCGTTTAGAACAAGGCTTTGGATTTTAAGCCTAGGGCGATCATGGACGCGGCAGGAGATCACACCGGACTTGTTGTCGCTTTCGTTGGACTCAGAAACGGCATTTTCTGTATCCACAATAACATAAACGTTGTGTTTGCCTTCGGTAGACGGGGCGTCAAATTCAATATTCTCGCCTTTGGTTTCTCCTTTTTCCAGGTTTTCTCCTTTCATATTATCGGAGCCTATGTATTTGGCGTCGTCATTTTCTTTCTCTCCGAAGTAACGGTAGTATTTAAGCTTTATTTTGGCAATGTCTTTGTTCACCGATTTTCCGGAGTTCTTCACCTTAACTTCCACTTCAATGTCTTCATCGCTGTAGTATTCGGTGTTTTCGTCCTTGAAGCGGAGTTCTTTGACAAAAAGGTTGGGCTTGCTACCGGAAGATGAGGCGTCGGGGGAAATAAAGCCGCCTCGACCAGGTTCATTATTACCATTAGAGTCACTGTAGGTAACAGAAAATTCTGGACAAAGTAAGTCCTGCTCATAGCAATACTCATGATGCAAATCAATATAAATATATTGATTTGCACGCACATTTTTTCTAATACCAAATTCGTGACCATAGGGAGGTTCAAAATTATATTCAGAAACATCTACACTCATATCATCATTAACTTTTTCAACAAAAGCTACATGATTATTCCACCAAGCTACCGCCCCAATCATAGGATCTTTAAGAACATAAATTCCAAGATTTTCAGCAACTGCCGCCCAGTTTCCAGCGTTTCCCCAATGTTCTCCTAGGTAAGAATTGCAAAATTCTGGATCTTCCATGCCTTTTTTATCCCAAAGCTCATTTATTTTCCAAGCAACATAAGACACACATTCGCATTTGTAAAAATTCCAATCATCCGTTTTTCCTTCTGCCCCTGGACACTTATCTTTGTAGGGGTATGTATTTGAATATTGAGCAAAAGAAATGTTGCAGAACAACAACAAATAAATCAATCCTAATAGTGGAATCTTCTTCATGCCCTTTCTCCCTATATTAAGTTTTTAATGAACATCACTAATTTTCTAAATTAACTCTATGTTTTTTATCGATTTAATAATAGCTTCCAGCTGTAATTTTTCTATATTATAAAAATCTTTATTTTTTTCAGTGCAAACCGCTTGAGGATTAACATATATGATAAAGAATTTATCAAATTGTACATAATTACTTGCTTTAGAATAATCTGCTACATAATCATTCAATTTTCCATTAAGCTTTAAAATACTACCTAATGGATCATTTTTTACAGAACAGAATTGAGAAGCGTTACTAAGCGATTTAGTTGTAAAAGAAATCTTTTGAGCATAATCTCCCGTGATTGTTTTTTCGCTTTCTTTATATAAATAAGTCGAATCCTTTTTCATTTCTTGAGTAATTTTAAACTTTATCCCCATCTCCGGAATGCAATAATATACCAGCCCTTGCGCGTCGGGCTGGGCATCATCCCTGCATTCGGCGGGAAGTTCAGAAACGGTTTCCGGCTTGTTTTCTTGGTCTTGAACTATATTTTTCTGGTCTGTTTCATCTTCCGTTGCTGTAATTCTACCTTCGTTCAGCCAGAAAAACAGCCCAATGGCTACCGCCAAGGCTAGAGTCAGGAAAGGAACTATTATTTTATTCATCTTTTCCATATCGGCTTAAGGTTAATTCTCTATATATATTTATGCATAATGAGACGACTTCTGCAAGACTATAAATTTTTCAGATAATAATAAAAAGCATTATGCCAAAACTGGAATAATGCCCTAAATAAAGACGCTGGATCATAAATTACTTCTCCATCTTTCTTCTGATGAAAGCGGGGATTTCCAGCTCTTCTTCGTCTTCCCATTCCTTGGATTCTCCGCGCAAGGATATTCCTCTCGGCTGGATTTTTTCTTCAATAATCATGTTGGATTCCATTTTCTTTGATGGAAAAGTTATCTTTTCCTTCGACTTCTCCTCATTGACTGTTTCAACGGCGACCGCGTGGGAAGAGAAAATTTTGGAAACTTTTTCCCGCATAGGCTCTTTAACCATAGTGGTATCAAAGCCGGTTGCAACAACAGTAATATGAATCTCTCCTTTTCTTATCTGTTCGTCCGTCACCGCTCCAAAGATAACCTTGGCATTAGGATCGATATTTTCCGTAATGATATTCGCCGCCTCATTGATTTCAAGCATTGTCAGATCGCTGGATCCGGAAACATTAAACAAAACTCCTTTGGCTCCGTCAATGGAAAGTTCAAGAAGCGGGCTGTTTATTGCCGCCCTGGCCGCCTCAATTGCCCGATTTTCACCGCTCGCTATTCCGATTCCCATTAAAGCCGAACCGCTGTCTTGCATAATCGCCCGAACATCGGCAAAATCGACATTGACAACGCCGGTCTTGGTTATCAGATCGGAAATTCCCTGAACTCCTTGGCGAAGAACATCGTCAACTATCCGGAAAGCGTTAATGAGAGTGGTTTTTCTGTCAATTATAGAAAGCAGCTTGTCGTTTGGAATAGTGATAAGAGTGTCCACTCGGTCTTTGAGATTTTCCAGCCCTTCATCGGCAATCGCTTTCCTTTGAGCCCCTTCAAAAGCAAAAGGCTTGGTAACGACAGCCACTGTCAACGCTCCTATTTCTTTGGCAGTTTCCGCCACTATCGGAGCCGCTCCAGTTCCGGTTCCTCCTCCCATTCCACAAGTCACAAAAACCATGTCCGCCCCCTTGAGAACTTCTTGAATTTCATCCCTATTTTCTTCCGCTGCCTGTCTTCCTATTTCCGGATTCATTCCCGCACCAAGACCCTTGGTCAGGTTTTTTCCGATGTGAACCTTTTCGCTCGCTCTTGAGTGATGAAGAGCCTGCGCATCAGTGTTGATTGTTACAAACTCAACTCCTTTTATTTTTGCATCAATCATCCGGCTTACCGCATTGCATCCCGAACCTCCCACGCCAACGACTTTTATTTTCGCAAAGGTCTCTATATCAGGCTTGATTTCAGCCATAATCGTAATTAGTCTTAAACAATAATTCCAGTTTATTTAGCTAGAGTATTGGTTAAAACTCAAAGAAGGAATTAAAAAAAATTATAATTTTCTCCAGTAATTTAATCTATCATAGCCCCACAATATGTGTCAAGAAGCAAAAAGGGGGATAATTTATTCCGTTTTCCTTCTTTAGGGCAAAAATTTTTCTATCCATTTATTAAGTTTTTTGGCCGTACTTCCGGCACCTTTTGAAAAGTTTTCAAAAATTTTTTTCTTTTTGGAAAATTCTCCTCCAAAATTGATTTCCCGATCCTTATTCCAAATCAACAGTCCCAATACTGAAGCAAATGAAGGATCGTCCACCTGATTCATTAAACCGCCCAACCGTATCGGATATCCGATCTGCGCAGGAAGGCCGATATTATTCTTTGCCAGCTCCAAAAGCTGGGGAAGCTTTGATCCTCCGCCAGTAAATACTAATCCAGCAGGAAGAAGTCCTGCCTTTCCGATAAATTTAAGTTCCTTATTTATCAAATCAAAAATTTCCTCCAGCCTCGCTTCCACAATTTCCGCTACATGGAATCTTGAAACAAATCCGCTCTCTTGGGAATCAACTCGGGAAAGATCTATCTCTTCCTTTTTTCCTATTCCTTCCGTTATTGCCCATCCATATTCTAACTTAACCTTCTCGGCCACTTCAATCGAGGTCCTAAGCCCAATTGCAATGTCATTGGTAATGTGGCCTGCTCCGATTGGAATGATGGCAGCATGGATAAGCTCCCCTTCCTCATAAACCGCCAAGGAGGTAGTTCCTCCTCCAATATCCACCAAAACCACTCCCAGTTCCTTTTGCTTCTTACTTAAAGTAGATTCTGCCGAAGCCAGCGGCTTTAGCACTAACTCATCAATCTCAATTCCCGACTGATAGACGCATTTCTTCAAATTTTTAACATGAGCAAGGGATCCTTCAATGATAAGAGCATTGACTTCCAAGCGGACACCTTTCATTCCCAATGGATCCTTGATATTGTCCTGATCATCAAGACGGTAATATTGGGGAATGACATGAATTATTTCCCGGTTCATTGGCATGCTGAAAGTCTGCGCTTCTTCAATCGCCCTATTTAAATCCTCTTCCGCCACTTCTCCGTCGGCTTTTCCAACTGCGACTACTCCCTTTGACTGCTGGAAAAAAATTTCTGCTCCTCCGATTGAAACATTGGCGCTTCTTACTACGACTCCAGCCATTTTTTCCGCCTTTTCTACGGCTTCATTGATAACCTTGACTGCTTCCTCCACATCAAAAACCACTCCTCTTCTGATTCCTACTGAAGGAACGATGCCAATTCCAATAACTCTCGGATATTCCAAATCGGAAATTTCCTGAGCGATCACAGCTCTAGTATTGGCAGATCCTATGTCCACACCCACAATGATGTTTTCTCTCATAATATTTTATCGGAAATATTTTTTACAAAAATTCTTTAAAATACGGCAGAAAAATAATTATTCCAATAATTAACGAAGAGATGCAAGAAATCAAAACTACCGCTGCCATTATGTCTTTTATGAGCCGAGCATAAGGATGAATCCTGGGCTTTAGAATGTCCACCACTCTTTCTACCGCCGTATTGATAAGTTCAACCACCAAAATCCACATTATCATCAAAACCAGCACTAACGCTTCCCAATTTTTAACATCAAGCCATAAAATCAGGAAAATCACGCACAAAGCCACGCCAAGCTCCACCCGGAAATTCCTTTCGCATTTAATGGCATACTTTAAGCCCTTGAAGGCATTGCAGAAACTTAAGTAAAATTTATTAATTTCAATTTTCATTTTTATTTTTAATTAAGAATTATCTGCTATTTCCTCCTGTATTGAAAACATTTTTTTGCTATGGGAAAACCCCAAGAGATGCAACACTCCATGGGAAACAACATAAGCCACTTCCCTTTCTACCGGCATATTGTTTATTTTAGCAGATTTTTTAAGATATGAGAAAAAAATTATCAAGTCCCCAAGCGAAACTCTTCCGATTTTTTCCATTTTTAGCTCTTTTTTGCCTTTATAATTGGAAAATGAAAGAATGTCTGTCGTAAGATTTTCCTTCCGGTATTTTAAATTAAGCCTCTTTATTTCTGCCGCGGAAACAAAGGCAACTCCGACACATATTTCCTTCCGGAGCAAAAAATTGCAACCCGCTTTTTCAATTGTTTTTTTGACAATTTCTTGAATTCTTTTCTTACTAATTTCGAAAGGTTTCTTTCCGCTTATATCAATTGATATTTTCATTTTTATGTGACTGGGAGCTATTTATTACGTTGTTTATTGATCCATTAGAAAGGTAAACCAGACTGCCTTCCTTGTTTTGAAGGATTGTAAGCCTTGGAGAAAATTTTACCACCTTGCCGGAAAAATTCCCTATTTTTACTTCATCCCCAACGTTAAATTGATTTTCCGCAATTATAAAAATACCGCTGATAAAGTCTTTGACCAGTGCTTGCGATCCGAATCCCACCGCAAAAGCAAAAATTCCGGCTCCCGCAATAATCGGGCGTATGTCAATCCCGATGATTCCCAAAACTAAAATTACGATAATTCCCCAAAGGAATATGTTTCCCAAAGCATAAAGCATGGAGGAAATAGTCTCGGCTTTATTTTTCAGATTTTCATCAAAATCGGAATTTTTATTAAATCGCGACCTTTTGATCAAAAAATAGACTGCTCTTTTTATAATAAAACGTAAAATAACCTCTCCAAAAAGAAGGATGAGAAGGACTACTAAAAGCTGATAAATAAGACCATCAGCCTCCAGCCGGAAAAAATATTTAGCATAAGAGGCAATATCATTCATAATTTTTATTTTTAAAATGAAAATTGGCTATCCGGAAAGCTCTTCCTGAAGAATTTTTTTTACCGCATTTCCATCCGCCTTTCCTTTAAGATTCCTCATTGCTTCTCCCATAATTTTTCCAAAATTAGCCGAAGAGGCTCCTATTTGCAAAATTGTTTTCTTGACTTCTTTTCTGATTTCTTCTTCGGAAAGCTGTTTGGGAAGATATTTTAGAAGAATTTCAATTTCCTTATTTTCTTTTTCGGCTAAATCAGGCCTGTTTCCTTTTTTATATTGTTCCACACTGTCCTTTCTCTGCTTAATTTGGCGGGAAACAACCTCAATAACTTCTTCATCATTAAGCCCTTCTTCTTTTTTGATTTTTTCTATCTCTGCGTTTTTTATTGCGCTCACAATAAACCTAAGCGTATCTCTTTTTTCAGCATTTCCCGCCTTGAGAGCTTCTTTCAAGTCAGAATTTATTTTTTCTTTGAGAAGCATTTTTTTGAATTTATTAGTTAAGCTTTCTTTTGACGTTTTTAAGCGCTTCTTCGTCAAATTTTCCCAATTTTTTCAGTTTGTCAATTTCTTTTCTAATTTTCACTTTATAGAGCGCTTCTTCCCGCCTTTCCCTTTTGCTTTTCTTTTCAGTCCTGAATCTTGCTTTTCTGGCACGCACCAAAATGCCGCCTTCCTGAATCCGGCGAGAAAATCTCCTTATTAAGCTTTCGGATGTTTCTCTATCTTTCTTTTTTACTTCAATCATGGTAAAACCTCCCTTCTTATATTATTTCGCGGTTTAGTCCGCAGTTATCAGTCGACAGTTCACGGGATAATTAACTTATACTGTGAACCGTTGACTGTTGACCGTAAACTAATTCAACGGCCTTATTTCTTCATACAGCTGAGCTCCGCCAATAAGGTGGAGGTGAATATGGTCAATTTCCTGTCCTCCGTGTTTTTTCACCCGAAAAAGCAATTTATATCCGTCATCTGAAACTCCTTGATCAACAGCAATTTTTTTTGCAGTCAAAACCATTTTTCCAGCAAGAGTTTCGTCTTCTCCTTCTAAGTCATTTATCGTTTTTATATGCTTTTTTGGAATGATCAAAACATGCACCGGAGCCAAGGGATGAACGTCCTTGAAGGCCATTATTTCATCATCCTCATAAATTATATCGGCAAGAACTTTTTTATTAGCAATTTTGCAAAAAATACAATCCATAATATTTTATTTTTCATTGCTTTTTAAAACAACAACGTCGTTCTTGAGATTTCTTTTGATAAAATTGACTATTTTTTCCTGGGAAACCGTCTCTTGGATTCCGCTAATCATATTTTTGACTATTGCTGTGCCGTCAAGGGCTTCCTTTTGTCCAATAATAACCGCAATCTCAACCCTAAGCCTGTCAGCAATCCGAAGTTGCGATTTTAAACTTCCCCTACCAAAGCTTTCTGCTACTAAAATTCCGTTTTTTTCCAGCTCAGAAAATAAATTCAGGCTTTTTTTCTTGGCCAAATCTCCCAGTTGGGCAAGAAAAACCCTGGGACAGGGTTCCTTATATATTTTCGCGTTAATTTTTTTCATTTCTGCCACTAGCCTATCTATTCCCAACCCGAAACCTATTGCTGGAGTCTCCTCGCCACCCAACATTTTTATCAGATTATCATATCTTCCCCCACCTCCCAATGAGTTCCTTCTGATTTCTCCTCCGCCTTCCACCCAAATCTCAAAAACCGTTCGGGTATAATAATCAAGTCCTCTCACCAGCTTATGGTTTATCACGTATGGAAGATTCAATTCATCCAAATATTCAAGCAAATTTTTGAAATGCAAATGGCATTCGGAGCAAAGATGGTCTACTGTTTGGGGCGCCATTGCCGCCACTTGAGCGCATTTGTCTTCCTTGCAGTCCAGAATCCTTAGCGGAGAAGTGGCCAGCCTTCTTCTACAATCCTGGCAAAGTTTCTGTTTCCTGGAATCCAAATAACTTATCAGCAAATTTCTATAATCTTTCCGGCATTTCACGCATCCGATGCTGTTTACTTGGAACTGAACATTTTTAATTCCAAGGCTGGTAACTACCCTATGAGCCAATTGAATGAGATGGGCATCAAGAATGGGATTTTCTTCTCCTAAAATATCAAAATTCGCCTGCCAAAATTCCCTGTACCTTCCTTCCTGCGGACGCTCGTAGCGGTACGCAGTTCCCATGGAAAAAAGTTTTATAGGTTTAGACATGACATTCATTCCATGCTGAATATAAGCCCTTCCAACACTGGCAGTAAATTCCGGCCGAAGAGCTACCTTGTCTCCGCCTTTAGTTGTAAAAGAATACATTTCCTTTTGCACAATGTCCGTTTTTTCTCCGACAGAACGGCTGAACAAGTCGGCATATTCAACCAAGGGAGTATCAATTCTCCTGAAGGCATAGTCTTGGGCTAAGCGAGATAAAACTTTTCTAGCATGGTTCCAATACATCTGGTCTTCCGGAAGAATATCCCTCATTCCTCTGATTGTCTGAACTAAAAACGCGGCTGTTGGCTTTTTGGATTTTTCTTTTGCCGTACCAGTCTTTTTTATTTTCTTTTTTGAAAAATTATTCTTTTTTCTTGTTTTTTTAGGCATAGTGGTAAAAAAAATTAAAATGTCGTTTTTAAAACAAGCTTGCTCTGTTTAATGGCCATGCTCTTATCAGCACCCTTCCAATGATTTTATCTTTATCAAGAGATCCCCAGCTTCTTGAATCATGGCTATGGGAACGATTATCTCCCATTACAAAATATTCATTTTTTTCTAGTTTTAAAAAGGATTCTCCCGGAGTATTTGTATTTTTATTAAGATATTGACTTTCATTGAGCAGGAAATTCTTTCCTTCACTGTCATAAATTTTAACTTTGCCATTTTTTATTTCTACTGTTTCTCCAGGAAGGCCGATTATTCTCTTGATAAAATATTGCTTCGGGTCTTTCGGATAGCGAAAAACAACCACATCTCCCCTTTCAAGCTCTTTAAAAGGTTCAGCGGTAAAAAAATCAATCCCATCAAAACTGAATTCAGTCTTTTTATACCCTAACTCATTTATAATCAAATATTCTCCGTCTTCAAAGTTGGGTTCCATGCTTGCGCCCTGAACAAAAAATGGCTGAAGCAGAAAAACCCTGATGGGAGTAATTATTATAAGAGCAAGAAAAAAAACTTTTATTATCTCTAGAATGAAACTACCCACTCCGTAATAAACCGCCTTATATCCATCTTTATTTTCTGAATGTTCGGAAAAATTATATTTCATAAACACAATAAAACATTTTGGTTTCCTGAATAAAACCGCTTAAATTATGAATAAAATTATGCTTGAATTTATCTTCGCAATTATTCAATACGCGAATAATATCACCTTTTTACTCTTTTTGCAAGACCCAGAAAAGCCTTGAAATAGGGACTTTTATCCCTTTAACTTTAAAACTTTTTCCTTCTCTGATACGATAAAATAAGAATTGCGGGATATCCTTAATTCATGATTAAATTATTGGCGTATGAGAATTTCTAAATGCCTCGTGATGTTGACGGCAATTATCGTGTTTGTTTGGCTTTCTTATTTTACCCTCAAAATTTACAGCACGGAGAGAAAGATAAGCATAAGAAATAACAGCGCTTCCGTCATTCAAGATTTCGGTTCAGCGCTTTTATCTCTTGTTCCTCCAGAGAATGATCGAAAGCTTAAGGGAGAAAACGAAGCAAGAACCAATATTTTGCTCTTGGGGATAGCCGGTAAGGGAAAGCCTGGAAAAAATCTCACCGATACAATAATGATGGTCAGCATTAATCATGTTTCAAAAAAAGTATCGCTGATTTCTTTCCCCCGCGATTTTTATGTGCCGGTTGCAAAAACCAAATATTACACGAAAATAAACAGCATTTACCAGTATGGGATTAGCAACAACTTGGGGATAGATCCGCTTAAAAATACCATTGAGAAAATTATAAATGCACCGATTCATTACTTTGTGATTCTTGATTTTGACGGGTTCAAAAAGATCATAGATGATATTGGAGGAATAAACATTGAAGTTGAATATGACATCTATGATCCGAAATACCCGGGTCCGAATTACAGCTATGAAATTTTTGAGATTAAGAAAGGATGGCATGAAATGAACGGAGAAACGGCCTTGAAATATGCCCGGGAGCGTCATGCCGATCCGCAGGGAGATTTCGGACGCGCCAAGCGCCAGCAGAGAGTCTTGCAGTCTTTTAAGAATAAGGTTTTTTCCCTTTCAACCTTCCTTAATCCGTTAAAACTAAACGAAATGCTTAATACCTTGGGAGACAATATTCAGACCGACATCCAGCCGGAAGAATTTGAAAGTTTCATTGCCATGGCAAAAAAAATAGATGCGGAAAATGTAAATAATATCGTCATAGATGCCTGGAATAAAAATAGCTTGCTGAAAGTATCCCATATTTATACCGAAAGGGGCCGGGCCTTTGTTCTAGTTCCGCGAGTGGGAAATTTCAGTGAAATTCAGGATATTTTTGAAAACGCCTTTGAATATGAAAAGATTCAGAAAAGGACGGAAGAAATCGCTAAAGAAAAATCATCTGTTTCAATAGTAAATGAAAGTGGAAATACGATGCTGGCGCAAAGAATAAAAAGCCTGCTCCAGGAAAAATTGGGCATTGGTGTAGCCGAAATAATCATTCCCCATTCAAAAAGCAAAAGATTGAAAACATCCGTCTGCGACATGACCGGAGGCGCCAAACTTTTCAGCCTGGATGAGATAATCAAAAAGCTCCCCGCGGAACTTGATAGCAATAAAGATAATTGTGATATAATAAAAACGGAATCCGATTTTATTATTGTTCTGGGTCAGGACTTGGAAAAAATATATAGCCATGAGGAAGGCTCTCTTGAAGAATTTAAAAATTCTGAAGATTCACAGGAATACTTCGAATTAATTGAGCATTAGTTATCCGTCCGCAGCTAACGGTTCACAGACAGCAGGTAATTCTGTAAACTATTGACTGATAACTGTGAATTCAAGACTAAATTAATAATTCATAATTCATGCTTCTAATCATAGGCCTTGGTAATCCTCAAAAAAAATATGAAAAAAACCGGCACAATACCGGATTTATTGCCATTGACGAATTAAGAAGAATCTGGAATTTTCCGGAGTGGATCTTTAACAAGAAATTTAACGCGGAAATTTCGGAAGGAAGCATAAATAATGAAAAAATTATTCTTGGAAAACCACAAACCTTTATGAACTTTTCCGGAACATCAGTCAAAAAAATAACATATTTTTATAAAATTTCTGCGGAGAATATAATCGTGATTCACGATGATTTGGACATAGAGTTTGGAAAATATAAAGTCTCGTCAAATTCTTCTGCCGCCGGACACAAGGGGGTTCAAAGCATCATAAATGACTTAGGAACCCAGGAATTCAAAAGAATTAGAGTTGGCATTGAAGGAGAAGAAAAAAGAAAGGAAAGGAAAATTCCCGGAGACGAGTTCGTGCTACAAAATTTTTCAGACGGGGAGCTTAAAATAATTAGAGTTACGGCTAAAAAGTTAGGAAGAGAAATATTTTAGAAAATTACCCCTGAGGCATTTGATGCTTAAAAAGATATAAACAATAAAAGGGCCGGCAAGCCCTTTTATCCTTGGTCTCTGGTTTTTAATATCCCATCCACAGTGATATCCTTTTTTGGATTCCCAAAATCAGATAAACTTACCTACTAGCAGGCTTAAGGAGGATGGCCTGCTTTTGACTGCGGACAGGATGCTAAAAGCCAGAAAATTTTTTTTAAAAATACTCCTATTTTTTAACCTGTCATTATAGCAAAATAAAATAAATTTGTCAATAGCCCAAATTTAGGCTATAATAAAAGAAAAATTAATGATTATGGTTTATTTAAACGCTTTGAATAAAATAAACGGGATCGGGTCGCAGAAAATGAAACTGCTTATTGATTTTTTCAAAACTCCGGAAAATGCTTGGAAAGCAAATCTTGAAAACCTGAAAAAAAGCGGAATTGGAGAAAAGCTGGCGGAAAAAATGGCTTCGGAAAGAAGCGGAATAAATCCAGATAAGGAATGGGAGAAGCTTCAAAAAGAAAATATAAAAATAATTACGCTCCCTGATGAAAATTATCCGAAACTGCTCAAAGAAATTCCCAACCCTCCTTATACCCTTTATGTTAAGGGTAACTTTAATTTCAATTCCCAGCCGCTTCTTGCAGTAGTTGGATCAAGAAAATTCACCTCCTACGGAAAGCAAGCTGCTTTTGAGCTTTGCCAAGGCTTGGTCCGTGCTGGAGTAGCAGTGGTAAGTGGTTTGGCCTTTGGTATTGATGCTATTGCCCATCAGAGCTCTCTTGAAGCAAATGGAAAGACAATAGCAGTTTTAGGAAATAGCTTGGATGAAAAGAATATCGCGCCTCGGGCAAATTTTGATCTTGCCAGAAGAATTGTTGAATCTGAAGGAACATTGATAAGCGAGTTCCCCATTGAAACGACTGCCGCACCCGGAACTTTTCCGGCTCGAAACCGAATTATGGCCGGAATGACGCTGGGAACTCTTGTCATTGAAGCGGCACAGGATTCGGGAAGTCTCATAACCGCAAACTTGGCTCTGGAATTTAACCGTGAAGTCTTTGCCGTTCCCGGTTCAATCTTTGGAAGTCAGTCTGCTGGAACAAATAATCTCATCAAATCGGGAGCAAAAATGGTTACTGGCATCAAAGACATATTGGATGAACTGAAATTGGAACAGCAAAAAGAGATTGAAAAGGTAAGGAAAATAATTCCCGGGAATTCCGAGGAAGAAAAAATTTTGAATATCCTTTCTGGAGAATCTCTTCACATTGACAATATAATTAAACTATCTAAACTTAAAACAGCAACCGCCCTTTCTACTATTTCAATTATGGAAATGAAAGGCATGGTAAAAAATATCGGAGGACAAAATTACATAATTTTATAATTTTTAATTTTTGAATTTTTAAATAATTTCCCGAATGTTTAAATGTTTCAAAATTAGGAAATTTAAATTTGTTTAAAAATTAGAAATTAAAAATTGCCTATTATGAAGCTTATTATCGTAGAATCCCCTACCAAAGCTCGGACTATTTCAAAATTTCTGGGAAGAAGCTATTCCGTAAAGTCCTCCCAGGGGCATGTAAGAGACCTTCCCAAAACGGAAATGGGAATAGACATTGAAAATGGCTTTAATCCGCATTATATTGTTCCGGCAAAGGCCAGGGGAAAGGTAGCTGAACTTAAGGAAGCTGCAAAAAAGGCGGGAGAGATCATTCTCGCAACTGACGAAGACCGAGAGGGAGAAGCTATTGCCTGGCATTTGGCAGAGATTTTAGATTTGAATAAAAAAGCAGGCGGTGCTAAAAGAATAGTTTTTCATGAAATCACCAAGGGCGCGATAGAGAAAGCGCTGGAAAATCCGCGTCCCATTGATTTCAGTTTAGTTGACGCCCAGCAAGCGCGTCGCATTTTGGATCGACTTGTCGGATATGAACTTTCTCCTTTTCTTTGGAAAAAAGTCAAGCGGGGTTTAAGCGCCGGCAGAGTGCAATCGGTAGCGCTCCGGCTTATCGTAGAAAGGGAAAGAGAGATTGAAAAATTTAATTCTGGAGAATATTGGATAATTTCCGCAAAACTCAAAAAAAGCGCACCGCCGGACGATTTTTTGGCTTTTCTTTCAGAAAAAAACGGTGAAAAGATTGAAAAAATCGAAACCCTCAAGCTTTTTGCAGGAGAATACAGCTCGAAAAGGACAACGATAGAAAACAAGGAAAAAGCGGAAGAAATTGCCCGAGATTTAAGGGAAGCTAAATATAATGTAAAAGCAGTTACAAAAAAAGAGACCTTCCGGACTCCGCCTGCTCCTTTTATCACTTCAACTCTTCAGCAAAACGCCATCAACACGCTTGGATTTTCATCAAAAATGACCATGATGGTTGCTCAAAAGCTATATGAAGAAGGATATATAACATATATGAGGACGGACAGCGTCAATTTGTCTTTAGAATCAATGCTTTCTGCCAAAAAATTAATTTCCCGAAAATTCGGAAAAGATTACGTCCTTTCCGATCCAAGATTTTATAAGACCAATTCGAAAAGCGCCCAGGAAGCCCATGAAGCCATCCGGCCGACTGATCCGCAAAAAGACCCGGAGGAGCTTGTTAGTGTTTTGGAGCCGAATAACTACCGGCTATATGACTTAATTTGGAAAAGGATGATCGCCTCGCAAATGCAAAATGCCTCATTGGATTCAGTGAAAGTTGACATCGAGGCTAAAAAGGGAGAAAATGAATATCTCCTAAAAGCAAGCGGTTCAACTCTGAAATTTGACGGTTTTTTGAAAGTTTATAGTAGCAAAAACAAGGAAAAAAATTTGCCTCCGCTTAAGGAAGGAGAACCACTTGATCTTTTGAATATTGAGCCTGCCCAAAAATTCACCGCTCCCCCTCCCCGCTACAACGAAGCTTCACTGGTAAAAGTGATGGAAGAAAATGGAATCGGACGCCCTTCCACTTACACTCCAACTATTTCAACTATTCTTGAAAGGAAATATGTAGATAAAAATGAAGAAAAAAAACTTGTTCCTCTTGAAATCGGATTTGTTGTCAATGATATTTTGGTTGAGCACTTTCCGCAGATCGTTGATATCAATTTCACCGCAGAAGTAGAGGAGGGGTTGGATAAAGTTTCGGAAGACAAAAAAGACTGGGTGCCACTGATTAAAGAATTTTACAGCCCTTTCCACAAAAACCTAGAAAGCAAAACGAAACAGGTTAAAAAAGAGGACATCATGGAAAAGCTCGGACGAAACTGTCCGGAATGCGGAGGAGAGCTCGTTTTCCGGTTTGGAAGATTCGGTAAATTTATCGCCTGCTCCAATTTTCCGAATTGCAAGTATACGGAAAAGACAGAAGCAGAAAAAGAGGAAGATAGGCAAAGCAGCGGAATTATCTGCGAAAAATGCGGTTCTCCAATGGTTGTCAAAAGAGGAAAATTCGGAAGTTTTCTGGGATGCTCAAATTATCCCAATTGCAAAAACATAAAAAAGATTGAAAATAAAATAGGGATGAAATGCCCCAAATGCAAAGTTGGAGAAGTTGTCAGCAAGAAAACGAAAAGCGGAAAGTTTTTCTACGGATGCAACAAGTATCCCAAATGCGATTTTGCCAGCTGGAACAAACCAGTTGAGGAAAATTGCCCCAAATGCGGAGCATTTCTCGTTGAAATGCCGAACAGGAAAATCAAATGCTCAAACAAAGAATGCGGATACGAGAAATGAGATTTGAGAGGTGAGATATGAATAATATAAAATATACATCCGCCTCGGACACCATAACTTTTAACTTTTCACTTTGAAATTTTAATTTTTGTTATTATGCCCACTACAATTGAAGACGTCTTAAAATCTTTCCGCCTTCACTTGACGGACAAAAGAAAAAGGCTGATCGTCAATGCTTATGAATTTGCCAAAGCCGCGCATAAGGGGCAAAAAAGGAAATCCGGAGAAAACTATATAGTTCATCCATTGGGAACAGCCAAAATTCTGGCGGAATTGGGAATGGGATCAATAACCGTAGCTTCCGCTCTTCTTCATGATGTCCCGGAAGACACAAATATGACACTAAGAGACATTGAAAAGGAATTTGGTTCCGAAATATCGGGAATTATAAGCGGAATAACAAAACTCGGAAAAGTCCAGCTCCGTGGAAGCCGGGAAGAATACTTTCTGGAAAATCTTAGGAAAATGTTCCTGGCAATGGTAACCGACATAAGATCCATTATAGTAAAGCTTGCCGACAGATTGGACAATATGAACAGCTTGGATTATTTGGAAAAGGAAAAGCAGCAGCGCATTGCTCAAGAAACCATGGAAATTTTTGTTCCCATTGCCAACAGGTTGGGAATGGGAGAAATAAAAGGAAAGTTAGAAGACCTGGCTTTCAAATATATTGATCTGGAAAATTTCGAGATGGTCCGAAAGCTTTCCGCTGACGAATACCGCGAAAGGGAAAATTATGTCCGGCAAGCGATTTCAGAACTTAAAGCAGAGCTTAAAAAGGAAGGAATAAAAGCAATTTCCATAAGCGGGCGCACAAAAAACCTCTATCGTACTTTTTTGAAACTCAAAGAAAGGGATATGAACATTAAAAGAATTTACGACCTTGCCGCTATCAGAATACTCGTTCCCGGAATACCTGATTGCTATGAAACTCTGGGGGTCGTACATAAAAAATATCATCCGATGGTCGGCCGTATCAAGGATTATATTTCTCTTCCCAAGCCCAACGGCTATCAATCGCTCCACACTACTGTTTTCGGTCCGGGAGGAAAAATAATGGAGATACAGATAAGGACCCAAAAAATGCACGACGAGGCGGAATTCGGAATTGCCGCCCATTGGATTTACAGCGAAAAGGAAACTGCCGGATGGAAAAGATATTTTTTCAAGTTCCATAAATCAACTCCAGCAATCAATGACCTGATTTGGATAAGGCAGCTTCGCGAATGGCAAAACGAAATTGGACGCGGAGATTTTGAGGAATTTATGAAAGGTTTGAAGATTGATTTTTTGAAAAATCATATTTTTGCGTTTACCCCCAAGGGAGATATTATTGACCTACCAGAAGAAGCCACGCCTGTGGATTTTGCCTATCTCATCCACAGCGAAGTCGGAAAACGGACTATCGGAGCCAGAGCGGACGGAAAAATAATTCCGCTGGATTATCAAATCAAAAACGGGCAGGTTATTGAGATTTTGACTTCCAAAGAAAAAAAATATCCCAGCCGAGACTGGCTGAGATTCGTCAAAACTTCCGTAGCCCGAGGTCATATAAAAAGAGAATTAAGGAAAAAAGAGGAGAAAACATAAATTATCTTCTCCACTACTCGTCACTTTATTTACCTTTTTCCATATAACCTTATGTGGAAGAAATAAAAAACAACTCGTTTGCATATCAATGATGTGGCGTTTCGGAAACTAAGTTCCTGCTGACAAATATACTTTATGCTTAACGCCTTATAGTAACTTATTTAGTATCCCTTGCAGTTCTTCTTCCGAATAATATTCTACAATAATTTTCCCCCCTTCTCCGGTTTGGGTGACTTTTACCTTCGTTCCCAGCGCGCCACCGATTTTTTCTTCAATTTCTTTGATTCTCGGATCAACATTCACTGTTCTTTTGTGCGCCCGCACGGAAACTTCCTTCGTTTTGTCTTCAACTTGCCGGACTGTCAGTCCGTTTTTGAGAATAAGCTCGAACAAAGCCCTTTGCTTTTCCGGATTATCAATTGCCAGAATTGCTTTGGCATGCCCTTCACTTATTTTTCCTTCGCTTAGCGCTCTTTGAATTTCCACCGGCAAATTCAAGAGGCGCAATTTATTCGCAATTGCGCTTCGGCTTTTACTTACCTTAAGCGCCACCTCTTCCTGACCGATCTGAAATTCCTCCATTAAGCGCTTATATGCTCTGGCTTCTTCAATAGGATCAAGATCGTGGCGCTGGATATTTTCGGTAAGCGCCAGCTCTAGTTTTTCTTTTTCCTTGGCATCCCGCAAAATGACCGGCACCTTTTTAAGCCCCGCTTGCTTCGCCGCCTGAAGCCTTCTTTCCCCCGCTATCAATTCAAATGCGTCTCCGTTTCTGCTCACTACCAGTGGCTGGATTATTCCGTGACTTAGTATTGATTCGGAAAGCTCATGAAGCTTTTCCTCATCAAACTTAAGCCTTGGCTGATAAGGATTGGGGATAATTTTTTCAACTTCAACTTCCATAATTCCCGACCTTCTTTGTGGAATGGAAATTTCACCCTCTTCCGGCTTAGCCTCGTAGGCCTGTTGGGAAGAAGGAGTAGTGACATTGTTTTTTTTGGGTATGAGCGAGGCAAGTCCGCGCCCCAAACCGTAATTTTGAACCATAAAATTGTTGGAAATCCGAATACCTAAAACCGAAATATAAAACAAATCTTAATTTTCAAAATACAAATATTTTAAACATTTGATAATTTGAATTTTAATATTGTTTCTATTTTCGTGCTTCGGATTTTGAATTTAAAATTTATATTGAAAATTTATTTTTATTTTCATTATCTCTGGCCAAAATTTCCCTAGCCAGATTTTTGTAGGACCGGGCACCCTTGGAAAAAGCGTCAAAATGGAGAATTGATTTTCCGAAACTCGGCGCTTCCGCCAAACGCACAGAACGCGGAATAACGCTGTCAAAAACATGCCCCGGAAAATGGTCGCGCATTTCCCTGACCACTTGCCGAGCAAGCCTATTTCTTTTGTCATACATTGTTAAAACCGCTCCCATTACCCTTAGATCCGGCTGGAGATTCTCTTTCACCAAATTTATAGTTTGAAGGAGCTGGCTCAATCCTTCCAGGGCATAATATTCGGTTTGCACCGGGATAAGCACTTCATCGCTTGCTACAAGCCCGTTTATCGTCAAAAGTCCAAGGCTTGGAGGACTGTCTATGATAATGTAGTCATAATCAGTCCTAACCTGGCGCAAAACGTCATAGAGCCTAAATTCGCGATTGTCAAAATGAAAAAGCTCCACACCTGCACCTGCCAAATCTTGCGAAGAAGGAAGAAGATCGTGCCCAAAAGTCTTGGTTTTCATGATGATATCCCGCGGATTTTCATTGGATATTATCGCGTGATAGAGGTTTTTAGGGATGCTTCTTATGTCAATTCCGAGCCCGGAAGACGCGTTTCCCTGAGGATCAAGATCCACCAGCAAAACAAATTTTCCCGCCGAAGCCAAATAGGTGGACAAATTAATAGCTGTCGTGGTCTTCCCAACTCCTCCTTTCTGATTGACTAATGAGATGATTTTAGCCATAATTGATTATAGTATACTACAAAAAATTCCAATATCAAAAGCCAATGTGGCGGAATCCCAGCACTATCCGCCCTCCGGCGGAAATGCGGGACAAGTTGGCAGACGCAAAAATTCGGGCGTGTGGCGGAATTGGCATACGCGCACGACTCAAAATCGTGTGGTCTTACGACCGTGTGGGTTCAACTCCCACCACGCCCACTAAGAAATAGAGAGTTTTCCCGATTTGTCTAAATCTCTGATTTAGCAACAAATCGAAATCCCGCCAATTTTGCGGGGCGAGTCTCTCCATCGGCACAAAGAGCATTTTTAGCACTTTTACAAAAATTTGTCACGGAGGAAAATTAGCTATGGAAACTGCAAAAAAATTAACAGTAGCGGGAAATAAACTTCCAAAACCAAGCACTTTTCCACCGCAAAATTATTCTTTACAATTTCCAAAAATCCCATGCAAATGCGGAAGTTCAATGGAAGTTTGCGGATATTCATTTGATGCAGAAGGAGCAGACTGCGCAGTTTTTAAATGCGAAAGCTGTGGAAGTTACTCCTCAAAAAAATTAGCATAAATTAATACAAAGGGATAAAAATGAAAAAAAATATTGTTGAAAATCAAGAATTATTGTCAAAAAAGGTGGGAAACTGGCTTTTAAAAAAAGGCTTCACGCCAACATCAAGATCCGGATTAGCATTAAATGTCCTGATTGACGAAAATGGAATTGGAATTTCAAAAGAAGAATATGACAAAGAAAAAAACTTATTGGCGATAATATTTCCCTGGAATAAGCGAGATAGCCTTATGGGAATTATTTGGTTTAAAAATGAAGCCCGAGGCGCCGATGGAAAAAAATGGGTTCTCTTTCTTAAAAAAATAAGCCAACAAGAAATAGCAAGACAGCTTATCGGAGAAATGGAAGATGCATTTGGCATAAGAATATCTTTGCAACTTTATTAGCAGAAAGTCTTATTGCTCTACAAAAAGCTCTTCGTGAAAAAATTTCACCGGAGCTTTTTCTTTTAATTTTACAAAAAGCAGCAAATCCGCTAGATTTAAATAAATATATGAAAAAGCAGATAGATGCAATAAAAAAAGAATACGGTGATATTTCCCAAAAAATCAGCCAACCTGAGGTGCTTTCTGATTTTCAAAAAATGGCAAAACTCGGAAAAAGAAAGGCAGAACTTGAAAATACAATGCAGAAAATCCAAGAATTTGAAAAAATAGACGAAGAAATGAAAGAAAACGCAGAAATAATAAACAATGAAAAAGATCCGGAAATGAAACAACTGGCAATGGATGAAAATATCAATCTTTCAAAAAAAAGAGAAGAAGTAGAAAAAAAGCTTCAAATTCTTCTTATTCCCAAAGATCCCAATGATTCAAAAAACATCATAGTTGAAATTCGCGCCGGAGCGGGAGGAGACGAGTCTTCCCTTTTCGCTTCTGAACTCTTCCGCATGTATTCCAAATATGCCGAGAAGAATAAATGGTCTGTTTCCGTGATGGATTCTCACAGAACGGAGTTGGGAGGATTCAAAGAAATTGTTTTTGAAATAAATTCTACCAATCCAGATTCTCCTGTTTATAGAAAAATGAAGTATGAATCCGGCGTTCATCGCGTCCAAAGAGTTCCGGAAACGGAAAAATCCGGCAGAATCCACACCTCCACTGCGACCGTTGCGGTTCTTCCGGAAGCGGAAGAAATAGATCTCAAAATTGATCCGAAAGATTTGCGAATTGACACTTTCTGCTCTTCCGGACCCGGCGGGCAGTCGGTCAACACCACCTACAGCGCGGTGCGCATAACCTATCTTCCAACCGGCTTAATCGTTTCCTGCCAGGATGAAAAATCACAGATCAAAAACAAAGAAAAGGCCTTGAAAGTCTTGCGCTCAAGATTACTACAAGCGGAAGAAGAAAAAAGAGCCAAGGAACTTGGAGACGCCCGCAAAGGGCAAATTGGAACCGGAGACCGAAGCGAAAAAATCCGAACATATAACTTTCCCCAAGACAGGATCACCGACCACCGCATCAAAAAATCCTGGAGCAACATCCAGCATATCCTTGAGGGAAATCCGGATGATATCATCAATTCTTTGGAGGAAGAGGAAATGAGGCTTAAGCTGAAGAGTTAAAAACTGCAAATATAAATTCAGGTTGATTCCGGAAATTTGCAAAATCCAAAAAAGCTTTGGGAAAAATTTCTAAACTGTTTATTATCCCATATCAGACAATGTAATTTATTTTTTTCAAACTTTCTTCCATTTTACGCCAGACGCAAATGCGTTAACATCTTCATTGTACTGTTGGCGCGTGGCTCGAATGGTAATTGAATCAATATTCAATCTTGATGCATATTGATCCATGAGCGCCTTTGCAGAACGCACCTTTTGAACATTAACCCAATCAGCAACAATATTAATTCTTATTGCGGGATCAGATTTTACCTTTTGACGCAACTCACTAACAAAAGCGCTAAAATCCTCAGTATTAAATTTTGCGCCAAGCACTTCTGGACTCTCTTCGTTATTTGTTGATTCAATTTCCATTTTCTCCATAAGTTTATAAAAGTTAATAAATTA
>CAYTRS010000004.1:0-45620 GCA_964440305.1 uncultured Bdellovibrionales bacterium | reverse complement strand
AAGAAGAAACAAGCAAGCTATGTCCGTAGAATATTTTAAAAAAACAATATTGGACGCGAGTGCGATTCTCGCCAACTCCACAAATTTAAAATTTTCAATTCACAATTTTCAATTTTCAAACAATTTTCAATGATTAAATTTTAAACATTTGGACATTGAGAAATTAAATATTGTTTAGAAACTAGAAATTGAAAATTAGAAATTACTAAATGGCTAATTTCAAAAATTAATATTTTCATTACAATTCAGTATATCGATGAATTTATTAATCATTTAATCATATCCGCAGAACCTATAGGCCTCGGCCTAAAATCATAATTGACCAGTCGCTCCGAATCAATGAGCAGATAAGAGCTTCTCAGATTCTTCTCATTGATGATACTGGAAAAAATTGGGGAGAAATTGAAACTCCCAAGGCTTTAGAGCTGGCGAAAGAAAGAAGCTTGGATTTGGTCGAAGTCTTCCCGAAAGCCCAGCCTCCGGTATGCAAAATTCTGGATTATGGAAAATTCCAATACCAGAAATCCAAGCAAAAAAGAACTGCCCAGGCAAAACAGAAGAAAGTTGACACGAAGGGAATCCGGATCGGAATCCGCACCGATGAGCATGATCTGAATTTCAAAAAAAACCAGGCTGACAAATTTCTGCGCAAGGGAGACAAAGTAAAAATTGAAATCGTGCTCCGAGGAAGGGAAAAGGCCCACCAAGACCTTGCAAGAGAGGCTCTTAAGAATTTTATGTCGCTTATCTCCGTTCCCTACCGCATTGAGGAAGACATCAAGAGATTTCCCGGTGGATTCAACGCAATAATCGCCCCGCAATAATTATTAGAATCTTGAATCCGGTATTTAGTATTTTGAATATCTATTCTTAATTTTATATTCAATTCCATATTCAAAATACTGGATTCTAAATTCCAAATAAATTTATGCCTAAATTAAAGACCAACAAAGCAGTTTCCAAAAAATTCAAAGTCACTAAGAAAGGAAAAGTGCTCCGCAAACACAACAAGCAGAATCACTATAACTCCCGCGAAACCGGAAATTTCAAGCGCAAAAAAAGAAGAATTGTCAGGTTGTTTAAAGCCGACGAGCAGAATGTAATCAAAGCATTAAGCGTATAATAATTATAATTTTTAATTTTATAATTTTTGAATTTTTAAATAAATTTTAATATCTTAATTTTAAAACATTTAGAAATTAGGAAATTATTTAAAAATTGGAAATTAAAAATTATAAAATTCCAATATTATGACTCGAGTAAAAAGAGGAGTTGCCGCTTCCAAAAGAAGAAAAAATGTCCTGAAAATGGCGAAGGGATACCGCTGGAAAAGAAAATCCAATTATAGGGCCGCAAAAGAGGCCGTAATTAAGGCTGGAAAATATGCCTACCGCGATCGCCGGGCAAAAAAAAGAACTAACCGCAGTCTCTGGATTCTGAAAATTAACAATGCCCTCCGAGAACTTGGAATCAAATACAGCGATTTTATCAAAATAATGAGCTCTAAAAAAATTGAGATTGACAGAAAGGTTCTTTCTGAACTGGCGCAAAAAGACTTTGAAACGTTCAGCAAGCTGGTAGAAAAAGTAAAATAGCAACAAAATAAAAAAACCGCTGGCAAATGCTGGCGGATTTTTTTAACTTCAGCTTCAAGTAATAAGATAACTCTGCGGATTATTTTTTATTCTTTGCCATTATTTCTTTCGCAAGCCGGTAAAATCCGTAGAAAGGAAGCCAAAGCCACACGGTTTTTTTCAAAAAATCATCTAAAAATTGGTTCATATATTTGTGTCTTTATTTAATTTCATATATCACATCTTTTTTTTCCACGACAACATTCCATTTATTTTCCAGAGCGGTATTCCTGAGATTGAAGTTGGGATTGAAAGCAATCGGATTTTCCACTAACTCTAAGAAGCCTATGTCTGATTCTGTGTCTCCTATTCCATATGACCCTTCGAAACCAAGTTTGTTTTCAAAGGCGTATTGCTTGGCAACCTCCCCCTTGTTTTTTGTAGGTTCGAAAATTGCGTTTCCCGTATACCGCCCGTCTTCGTCTGTTTCATATACGCTTCCAAAAACCTTATCAAATTTCAAGTGGCGATTGTTATATTCCTCAATGATTTCAAGCGGAGAGCCTGAAATGGCAATGATATGATAATTCTTTTTTTTCAAATCTCCAATAAGCTTCTCGGTAAAAATATAGGTTCTTCTGCCATAAAAAGAAATGACATTTTTGCTGGCTTCAATTATGTCACTGCGATGGCAATCTTTTATTTGAACGGCATAAAGATCAACCAGCGCTTTTCTGTATGTTTCATAAACACCCCTGTGTTCCAGCCAATTGACATAAAGTTCCACCAATTTATTCCGTATGTCTTTAGAAAAAACCTTCATCCAAACTAATTCATCAATCAGCTGAAAATGGAAATTATTCCTGAAAATCGTTCCGTCGATGTCAAAAATAGCAATCTTGTTTTTTTTCATAAGTACGACACTAATCCACAAATTACATATTCCTGCCTGCCGATTAGGTAGGAATGACGCGAACATTTAAAATCGTTAACCTTTAACTCGTTAATAAATAATAAATCCGCCTCGGACATAATCATTTTTAACTTTTCACTTTAAACTTTTAACTTTTTATACGATATCCCGCCACTCCCAACGCCACAGCCACATTCAAGGAATTCTTTTTCCCCCTCATCGGAATTTCGACAATTGCATCGCATTTTTTTAGTATTTTACTGTCAATTCCTCTTGGTTCATTTCCAATAATCAGCACCAGAGGAAAGCGCGGCTTGAATTTTTTATAATCTATACTTTTCTTGAATTGCTCCAGAGCAACAACACTAAATCCTGATTTTTTTAGTTCCGTAATGACTTTTCCAATGCTTTTTTCCCTTTTCCAGGAAACATTTTTCTCCGCTCCCAAAGCGGTTTTTGAAATCATTTTTTGCGCCGGAGATTGATATGGCTTATTTTCCTCATACGGGACCGGCGAATATCCGGTCAGATATATCTTGCCTATTCCAATCCCGTCAGCAGTGCGAAAAATAGCGCCGATATTATATGCGCTCCTAATATTATGAACAACCAAATAAAACTTATTCCTTTTTTTCCGTTCCGCATTCACAGTTGTTGAAATAGTTAGCGTAAACGGCTAGTACGATAGAAATTAAAATCCATTGCGTTCCCGCCAGCCACAGGTCGTATTGAAACATGGAAACAGCCGCCGCTAAAACAAGGGCGATAACGGAAAGAGCAAAAGATATTTTTGCTGTTTGCTTTTTATCCAATTCTATCACCTCCCTCTAGTATTATTTTTTTAATTCTGCTTACATTTTAGCATATTTATTTTTTGAATGCTACTTCGGATGGGCTTGAAAAAACAGCCACATTTCATCGTTGGCAGAAATATCTGTTGTACTTGGGCCAACAAGACTCTTTTCACTGCGAGGCATCACCCCCGCCCACTGATGTCCCATTCCTTCAATTTTGCAAAAAACAATCTCTGAGTTATTTTTACAATTAGAATATTTGTAACAAGTGGCATCTCCTTTTTGATAACTTATCTCGGAATTGTTATTGCAGGCATATTTTTTTCTCCAAGATTCTATATAACTTGGAATTGATTCACAGGCTCTTTGAGATTTGCTGGTGTCCATTTTATATCCCAGAGCTTCAAAAAATTGAGCAGTGCATCCTCCGCATACTCCCCCGTTATAGTTTACGCAAGGATCAGCTGTTCCGTGAAAATACATAATTGGAACAGGCCTTGATTGACTGCAAGTTGAAAATGTTTCTATGTAACCGCTAGCAGAAACCGCCGCCAATGTGTCTGAAAGCTCGCAAGCCAACTTAAACACCATCAATGCGCCATTGGACATTCCAGTTGCAAATATTCTTGAATCATCAATGTTAAATTTGCTTTGAATGTCTGCTATAACTTTTTTAGTAAACCCGACATCATCCACTTTATTTATTGTCGCCGGAGCACAACACACTTCGGCATTCCAAGAGCCCAAAAGGCGCCCCTTCAGTTCATACCCCGTTCCTTCCGGATATGCTACAATAAATCCCTCCTTGTCGGCTTTTGGATTCATCTGAAAGGCTCCCGGAGCAGTATCGGCATTTATAGAGCCCCCATGAAACACCAAAATAACCGGGGTTGGCTTTGTTTTGTCATATTTTGCCGGAACATGAAGTACATATCTTCTTTCTAGTCCGCCATAACTGAATTTAAAATCATAGTCTCCGGCGCTTAATGTAAAATTGGAAGGATTAACTGTTGAAGGATTTTTTTTAGGTTCAGTGTTTGCTTGATTTTCTTCTTTATTCTCTGTTTCATTTTTTGCATTGTTATTTTCCGTAATAACAGGATTTTTTGTGTTTCCTTTATAGCTTCTGCCGAGAATCGCAACAAAAGAAAGAAGTAGGATTAAAATAACTATAAATAAAATACTTTTTCGCATATGTTCTTTGTATTAATTTTTTTATTTAGAGTAACATTGAAGATACTTTTATTATCTTTATTTTAACATAAAAAAATGAAAACGATAGAAGATTATTCTATACTTCCATACATCCAACTTGTTATGTTCCCGTTTTTGCACCACTTGATAGCCTTTTGTACTTCGTATTTGCAAATATTTTCATCAGGATTACATTCCTCAGAAGGAAGTTTCGATTCAAGATAAAGAAGAAACGGCAATGCTTTCTCATCCGCCATCTGTCCCAATGCCCAAACCGCCCTGTTTTTCTCCTTAAAGCTATGATTGTCCGATTCAATTGTTTTTCCAAGTGACGGTCCACAGCTTTCCTCATATTCCGCTTTGGCTTTCTTGCAAATATCTTTAACATTTTTTTGGATAATAATAAAAGAAAGAACGGTCCCTAAAATAAAAACCAAAGCAAAAATTGAAATTGTTATAATAATTATTTTCTTCATTTTTATAATTACTTTTAACTGGCGGAGGCGGTGAGATTCGAACTCACGAGACCGGTTAAAGTCTGCTTGCTTTCCAAGCAAGTGCACTAGACCGCTATGCGACGCCTCCATTATTTTATTCCTAATCTATAAAATAATATTTCTTTTTGTTGACCCTTTGTCTTTAATTCAATTTCTCTTTTTCTCGCTAAATTATATGTTGTATATGCCTCATAATATATCAATGCTAACGGACTATAAAATTTAGTTGATTTTACCCTGCTTAAATTATGATCTTTTACTCTAACTCTTAAATCTCTTGTGGAACCTATATAATACCAATTATGCCTTATGCTTTTTAATAAATACAGGTACCCTTTCATTTTCATAAAAAATAATACCAAGCGAAGTGTCAGCCTTCGGCTGATCACCCGCAGGGTGACACTAGACCGCTATGCGACGCCTCCAACTGCTCTTATTTTCACTTTATTCTAGCACCGCTTGAGTGTTTTTTCAACCCTCTTTACATTAATTGACATGCCGACAATTTCAGGATAGTTTGTTAAGCATAAAGCACCTTTACAAAAAAATTAAAATTCTCAGAAGGAGAAAATGAAATGATTGAAAATATTGACATTGAAAAAGCCAAGAAAGTTTGGTCCGATCTTCCCTTTTCCGGTTTTTCTTTGGAGGCGCAGAAAAAAAGGGTTGATTGGGAAAAGGAAGCGGAAAAATTGATTGCTGCTCTTCAAAAAGAAAATGTTGGATTAATATCGGGAACAGGCACCGGAAAAACTATTGTAGCTTTGCTTGTAATTTTAGCCGGAAATCTTAGAACCATTTTTTTAGTTCCTTCGCGCTATCTCGCCGGCCAGCATCAGAGGCTTTTGGAAAAAATTTCCGGAAGTTCAGAGAATTCCCGAGTAATAACAGGGCTTATAGAAAAAAATAGGCGAAACTGGAATATTGAAAACGGCCTGATAATTTTCGCAACCGGACACGTTCTATTAAAAGATTTGGAGAAAATTAACTTTTCCGAATTTGACCTTGTTGTGCTGGACGAGATGCATAACGCCGCCGGAGAGTATCCCTATGTAGAGGCGGCAAGAATAGCCAAAGAGAACGGCATAAAAATACTGGGTCTTACCGCTTCCCCGGGAGGAATAAGAGAAAAAATAGACAAGATCAAGGATTCCTGCCAAATATCCAGACTCGTCAAATCCGACATGAAATCTCCAAAAAAAATGGAAAGTGTTATTTGGGTAAAGCCTACGGAAAAACTGCTGGAAATCGGGGAAATGTTTAAAGTTTTATTAGAAGAAAATGTTTCAGAAATTACCGACATAACCGGAATAAAATTCAACTCCATTGACCACGTATTTCCGGACGAGCACGAAAAAAATTAAACAGGAAATTTCATCACTTGAGAAAAAATGTCCGGAAAAATTCAGAAAAGCGGTATCCTCGCATACGCGCTACCGGAAGCTTTTCAACGCTTATTCTTCCTGTTTTTCTTGCGGTTATGAAGACTTGCTTGAATACAGCTCAAGATTGTCCTATGATACTTCATGGGCTGGGAGAATCATATATAGCAACTTCATTTTTCAAGGGATTTTGGGAATAGCGCAGAAAGAGAGGGAAAATCATCCTAAAGTTAATTCCCTTGTTAATTTGGTCAAATCATGGTGCGGAATGGGGAAAAACGCCCTCATTTTTTCAGATAGGTCGGTTACAAACGACTTTCTGAGAGAAAAAATCAAAAAAGAAGGCTTTAAGACTGAATCCATCCGAGGCGGAAGCGGAAAGAAAAACATGGAAAAAATGGAATCTGTTTTTGAAGATATTTCTTTAAGAAAAATTGACTTGATAATAAGCACTCCTGTTTCCGATGAGGGAATTTCCATTCCGGAAATAGACGCTGTTATTTATTATTCAGTTCCACCGAATGAGATCAAAAGAATCCAGAGAAGCGGGCGCACAGGGAGAATTAAGACGGGCAACGTAATTTTTATTTGCCTCGATCATTCCTTGGAAAAGCCAGGATACTTTTCCAGCCTTTGGAAAATGAAAAAAATGGAAGTGGGGCTTAAAAAAGAAGGCTTTCCAAGAAAAAAATATATTCAAAAAAGTTTATTTTAAATTAAAGGGGCTTTTCGGAAAATCCGAGAAGTCCTTATTTTTTTATAATGGGCGGTTTTTTATTTCTCTATCTTCCCAATTTCCAACATTGTTTTCACAACCGTGTCGGGATTAAGGGAAATTGAATCAATTTTTTCTTCCACCAAAAATTTGGCAAAATCCAAGAAATCCGAAGGAGCCTGCCCGCAAATTCCGACTTTCCTTTTTGAATCGTGCGCTTTTTTGATTACCTGCCGGATAAGCTCTTTTACCGCTTCGTTGCGTTCATCGTAAACATGAGAAACTCTTGCACTGTCCCTATCAACGCCCAATGTCAACTGAGTCAAATCGTTTGATCCGATTGAAAAACCGTCAAAAATTTGGGCAAATTCACGCGCTAGAATTACATTGGAAGGTATTTCACACATTACATATACCTCCAGCTCCTTTTCTCCTCTTTTAAGGCCGTATTTTTCCATTTGCGCCAAAACCTTCTTGCCCTCTTCCACTGTCCGGCAAAACGGAATCATCGCTTTGACGTTTTTGAGGCCCATTTTTCTTCTCACTTTGGAAATAGCCAAACACTCCAGTTTAAATCCCTGCTCATAATCAGGATCGTAATATCTGGAAGCTCCTCTCCATCCGATCATCGGATTTTCTTCAGTTGGTTCAAAGCTTTTTCCGCCGATCAAGCAGGCATATTCGTTGGTTTTGAAATCTGACATCCGGACAATCACATCTTTCGGATAAAAAGCGGCAGCAATTCTTCCAATTCCTTCCGCCAATTTGTCTACGAAAAATTGTTCGCGGTTTTTGTGTCCGGAAGTTATTTCCCTTATCTTCTTCCTGTCTTGAGCGTCTTTCACTTTTTCGGGGTATACCAGTGCCAAAGGATGAATCTTGATATATTCGTTGAT
Source organism: uncultured Bdellovibrionales bacterium (assembly GCA_964440305.1). GTDB lineage: Bacteria > Patescibacteriota > Minisyncoccia > Moranbacterales > JAKLHP01 > CAYTRS01. Next base: position 37,655 of record CAYTRS010000004.1, on the reverse strand, counting down.
GATAAATTCCATCCGTGCTAGCCCCACTCCGTCGTTTGGAATGGAAGAAAGCTCAAAAGCCTGCTCCGGATTTCCGACATTCATCATTATTTTCGTTTTGCTTCTTTTAATTTCCTTGAGGTTGGTGGTTTTAATTTCAAATTTAAGAAGCCCTTCATAAATTAACCCTTCCTCCCCTTCCGCGCAATTTACTGTTATCGGTCTCTTATCCTTGATAGCGTGGGTCGCGTTCCCAGTTCCGACAACGCAAGGTATCCCCAATTCCCGGCTGACTATCGCCGCATGGGAAGTTCTTCCCCCGCTATTAGTGACAATCGCACTGGCTATTTTCATAATCGGCTCCCAGTCCGGATCGGTCATTTCCGTCACCAAGACTTCTCCTTTCTTGAATTCGGCAATCTTAGAAACATTTTTGATGACATTGGCCTTTCCTTGACCGATTTTGTTTCCAACTGCCGCCCCTTTGCATAAAATTTTTCCCTTTTCCTTGAGAATATAGTTTTCAAGGACATTTTTGTCCTTCTGCGATTGCACCGTTTCGGGACGCGCCTGAACAATGAACAATTCTTGAGTTCTCCCGTCTTTCGCCCATTCAATATCCATCGCTTTTTTATAGTGGTCTTCGATGGCACATCCCCACTCCGAAAGTTTCAAAACTTCTTCATCGGTTAAAGAAAAACGCTTTCTGTCCTCTTGGGTAACATTGACATTTTGCGTCGGAGAATTTCCTCCGAAGCTGTAAACCAGCTTGTTTTCCTTGCTTCCCATTCTTTTTCCAATTATCGGAGAAAATCCCCGCTTCAAAGTGGGTTTATGTACAATAAATTCGTCCGGATTGACTTTTCCCTTTACGATATTTTCCCCAAGCCCCCAGGAAGAATTGATGATGACCGCGTCTGGATATCCGGATTCCGTGTCAATCGTAAACATCACCCCGCTGGCTGCTTCGTCCGAACGCACCATTTTTTGGACTCCTACTGAAAGTGCAATTTTGAAATGGTCGAATCCTTTGTCCACACGGTAAGAAATAGCGCGATCTGTAAAAAGGGAAGCGAAGCATTTTTTTACCGCTTCAAGCAGTTGATATTCTCCGGTAATGTTGAGATATGATTCCTGCTGTCCGGCAAAGGAAGCATCCACCAAATCTTCCGCAGTGGCGCTGGAACGCACGGCAACATCTACGCCTCCGGCAAAATGATTGGTGTGATCCCTCTTGTCCCAATCCAGCTTAAAGCTTTTTCTCTTTCCGTATTCCTGTGAAAGCTTCGCATAGGCAGCAACAATATCGTTGCGCAAGGCCAGTGGAAATTGGGCGGAAAGAATCGCTTCGCGTACCCGGTATCCCCTTTCCGCCAAGTTCCGCATATTGGAAGTGTCAAGTTTCTTGAGAATATTCCTGATCTCTTTGTCCAAATCATTATGGGCAATGAAATAGGAATAAGCTTCTGCAGTAACCGCAAAGCCATTGGGAATGTTAATTCCTTGCGGGCGCAAATTGGAATACATTTCCCCCAGAGACGCATTTTTTCCTCCGACCAAAGGAATATCTTTTATTCCGGTTTCATTGAACCAGAGTATATTTTTGTTCATTTTTATTTTTTATTTTTAAAAAAATTATTAGTAGCAACAACTCGGAACGAATTTCATATGCCTTTTCACTCTTGGTAGGAATAACAAGAATATATATTTGTATGTCCGCCTCGGACACCTAAATTTTAAACTTTGCACTTTTAACTTTTAACTATTTTATCTCATCTACCTTTATCAAGCTCATGTGCTCTTTTTTGATATGCGGGCGACCGGCAACAATCACAATTTTATCCCCTTTGTTAAGAAGGTTTTTTCTTTCAATAACTTTCAGAGATTTATCCAGAAGTTCGTCCAAGCTTTTGCAATAAGGAAGGACGAAGCTCTCTGTTCCCCAAACTATGCTTAACTGGTTGTGGGTTTTTTGATTATTGGTCATCACGAATATTTTTTCGTCTGGTCGGTGGCGAGCAATCATCCGAGCGGTAAATCCGCTGATACTTGCGACTATTACCGCTTTCGCCCCGCTGTCTTTCATTAGTTCATGAGCTGATTGGGCAACTGCCGCAGAAACAGAGGACCTTTTGTCTCCCAAGAATCCATGAGTCAGATCGTCATAGGGAGATTCTTCAGTTTTTTCTATTATCTCCTTCATAATTTTTACTGCTTCCACCGGATACTTTCCGTTTGCGGTTTCTCCAGAAAGCATTACCGCATCCGAGTGATCCACTACGGCATTAGAAACATCACTCACTTCCGCTCTTGTCGGACGAGGATTATGAATCATGGAATCAAGCATTTGAGTTGCCACAATTACTGGTTTTCCGAAGCGCAAACACTTGACAGAGATTTCTTTTTGAATTATCGGCACTTCTGACTGAGGCATTTCCACGCCCAAATCGCCACGGGCTATCATCACAACATCAGTAGCCTTAAGAATTGAATCAAAATCCCTTACCGCTTCCCTTCTTTCTATTTTTGCAATTATTTGAGGAACATTACTACTCTTTTTGGACTTATTCTTTATTATTTTTCTGAGTTCCAGAATTTCCCTAGCTGACCTCACAAAAGACATTGCCACAAAATCAACATCTTCTTTCAGAATAAAATCCAAAACTTTTTTATCTTCCTCAGTAAGCGCCCCCAGCATGGCTGAAATTCCCGGAATGTTTACTCCCTTTTGGGGTTTTATTGTTCCGCCGTCTTCCACCGCACATTTGATTCCAGCTTTTTCTTTCCCAATAACTTTAAGCTTTATCAATCCATCTTCAATAAGAATCTCATTTCCATTTTTAATTAAATTTTCAGCTTTTTCCAAGTCAAGAAAAATTTTCTTAGTTTTAGAATTTTCATTATCTTTAAAGGGGATGCTTTTCAACCAAACTATTTCTCCATCCCTAATTTTTATCTCTGATTTATTTGCTATTCTGATTCTCGGGCCCTGGAGATCGGCTATAATTCCAATTGGTATACCCATTTCCGAACTGATATTCCTGATTTTTTTTATAATCTTCTTGTGCCATTCAAAATCCCCGTGGGAAAAATTTAATCGGCAGACATTAACGCCTTCTTTTAATATCTTCTCCAAAACCTCTTTGCTTTCGGATGCCGGTCCGATCGTAGCGACAATTTTCGTTCTTTTCATAGAGTTAAGAGTTATAAAGTTATAAAGTTTGTAAGGTTATAAAGTTTATTGAATTTTTTTAATTAAACCAGAAAACATACAAAAAATTTCAAATGAATCAAGTTTAGCTATTGCTTTATAACTTTATAAACTTCTATCCCCATTTTACCATCCACTTCATTCAAAAGCAAAACCCCGCCTTATTGGCGGGGATTTTGTTTTCAGTATTTTAAATTTTTACGGCTGTATTTCTATCCATTTATCCCCCACTCCAGAAGGACAGGGACCGCAATCAGCATCCTTGTCGTTGCAATCCGAACACATACTGTCTGCCACTATAGAACTCCCTCCGCAAGCTTCGTCGGTTTGGGCACATACGGAATTTATTGCATTGGGAATTATCCCGCATTTTCCTGAACAATTATAGGGCAGATAACTGCAAGAATAGCTATAGGAAGAGATGCAAGGATTGCTAGTAACGGTAACCGTTTTCCTTTTTTCCGCGCTAGGAGCGGTTCCTCTTTCAACTACCACCTTGGGATAATATGTTCCTATTGGAGAATAAGTTTGATTGTTGAATGTTTTATTGATTACTGTCTGATTGTCAAATTTTTGAGTCCAAGAGCCGCAAGCAGTTTGGCATCCGCTCACCGTATCGCAGTTGCTATTGCAGTTTTTCCAAAAGGTATAGTTGATATTTCCAGTAGCAGTTCCTCCTGCTGCTGCGGATATGCTGGTCGTAGTCAAAGGATCTTTCCCGGAAGCGGGAGAAACATAAAGGTCAGCGGTCAGAGTCTGACTCTGCAAGCAAACATACTGGGTTCCAACCAGAGTTCTGACATAATCCGGAAGGCAGACATATTCGCATTTTGGACCGGTAACAGCGGAACAAACGGCAGCAAGGCTTATTGGAATATTTGCCGTGAGTCCGGCAGTGTCTCCGGGACAAATGCTGGCATTGGCAGGAGGAGTTCCGGTACAAGTATAAGTTGCTGTTCCGCCACCGCTGCAATCGATTATGTTTATCACATGGCTTGCCCATCCCGAAACTGAATTTTTGGCGTCAACTGCTCTTACTTTAAAAGTTTTTAGTCCGAGCGTGTTCCAGCTTCGTGAAATCGTTTGCGATGCATTGGAAACGACATATCCGGCAGAAGGGACAACTTGATCGACGGATCCGTTTCCATCCCAGTCAATTTCATATCTTAAGTTGTCCTTTTCGGGATCTGTTGAATTTATTGTGAAGGTGTGCGTCACATTCGAGCAACCGCTGATTGGGCCGGAAATTACTGGAACGGAAGGAGAATTATTGGGATTGACTGAAATTAAATTGAAAGTTATTGCCGCTGCGGAAATAGGAACTGCATAATCAGAGGCGGAACTGCAATCACAGGAAGAATATGCGCAAGTTGAAGTAACATTTGTGCAAACCCTCATTGCGGTTTTATTGCCATAACATCCAGGAGTAATGGGATAAGCTCCGCCTATGTTTCTATAATCATAATAACTGTAATAAAATTTTCCGAAAGTTTCAGAAAAATTAACAGTTGCTGTTATATTCCCCGTTGAACCTACGGTGCATTCAATCCCCATGCCAGTCGGAAGATTGGAGCAATTTGTCAATAACGGAGATCCTGATTTAGCCACGTTGATTGACGGAGGATTTACGGAAAAGGGGGCATAGACGGAAAAATTCCCGCCATAATCTACTCCCCCGAATATTCCCGAGTAATAATAATCTCCGACGAAATCGTATTTGTTGCATTGGCTTGTGTCCGTGGGGAAAGAAGCACTAGTAGTCCAGTGGCCAAAAGGTGAATCAGAAGAATATCCCGTTCCGTTCCAAGCTATATCGGTATTCAGAAAAAGCCCTCTTCTAAATTGAATCTTATCTCCAACATTAACAACTGAACCGTCTAATAAATTATTTTCAGTTGTAGCATTATAAGCATATGCCCTATATTTAACAGAGGCGTTTGTATTTGGCTGCAGCCCCAAAGCCCATCCAGAACCCCCTTCCCAACGATCCCAATAGTAAGAAAGCGCGTTTTTTGTTATTTCATTGATTGTCACGGTTTTTTCAGCTTTAGCAATATTATCCGTTCCGAAAAGCATGAGAGCGGAAAATAAAATGAAGATTGCGATTCCCGCAACTGATTTTCTCTTTTTGTAAACAATCGCCAGCAAAGCCACAAGAAGAAAAAATATTGCTACCATAAAGATTCCGTTCTTAAACGAATCTGCAATGGAAATTTTTTGACTGCATAAATTTGAATCAATTTCGTTGCAATCATATTTCATCTGCGCCGTATCAACCAGATTGCCATTGGTATAAAGATCCGCCTTGAGAACAAACTTGTCATAATTTTTCTCAGGAATAAAGTCATATTTGAACCCGGTCATCGCTCCGGAAAGAACGCCCTCGTATTTTCGGGAATAAATTTCCCTGTTTTGGGAATCAAGAAGAGTAAGAACCAGTTTGTTTCCTTCCACTTTCCCGGCTGTTCCGGAATTGTGCATGCAAGAGAAAATAGTGTTTTGCTCTCCCGCTTTTAAGGGAAATTTCGTCACTGCCGGAAAGTTTATTCTTGCTTTGTCAATGCCCTCGCGCACAAACCGCACATCCAAAATCGACTTTATATCCTGATATTGCGCCTCTGCAACAACAAAATAAACCGGATTTTTATTGTCCTTTACCCTATATTCCAATTTTTTTGACTCTCCCGCGGAAAGTTCTATTTCCTGCTTTTCCGAAGCAATAATATTGCCTTCCAAAAGCCCGTCCCAAGAATAGACAGTCCAGCTCACGGGAATTTTTTGAGCCTTATCCGTTCCGTTTTTAAGCGATGCCCAAACAGAAACCGTTTCGTCCTTGGAAAATTGCGGAGGAAAAGCGGCAAAATAAAAATCTTTGTCGTTCACTTTCACGCTGTTCTTTTCAAACTCTACTGCTTTGTCTATTTCCCCTATGACTGAAAAATTTACCGTATTTCCAAGAACATCATCCGTAAAGCTCAATCCCAGAAGATTGAATTTTTTGGCAGACACGAAAAACGTGGCTATTTGATAATCTCCGGAAGGCACGTAATTTGGAACTTTCCAATCAAAAGATATCTCTTTTGATCCCCTGGCAGGAAGAGTTATGCCTTCTTTGGCAAAAAATTGGTCCACCAAGAGGTGCCCGTTAGCTTGGATTTTTTCCGCATCCTTTTGCTTTTTGAAAATCTTGACATAAACCGCTCCGTCAACAATCGGATAATCATTATTGTTCACAACTTTCCCTCGAAAATTCATCGGCACGCCGGAAACAGTTGAAGCAATTGCCGATTCAATATCTACCTGCACGCTTCCGAAATCATAGTAATCAAAGCAATTGACGCTCCCGGGAACTTCCGCAGGGGTAGTTATGGATGGAATGCCAAAGTTTTTGCCTTCCGGAATATTTTCTTGCGCCCGGCACGAAAAAAATAAAAAGACGAAAAGAAAAATCGAGATAAGTGAAAAAATAACCGGGTTGTATTTGTTTTTTGTTTTCATTTGTTTTTTTATAAAGTTACGTTTTCTAAATTTTAACACAAACTGTGTTTTTTTCCAAAATAGTTATTGTGGACAATAATCAACTTTGGCAAGAAATTGAAAAACAAAACAGGCATCGATAAAATGCCTGTTTTGCAATATATTTTAAGTAAAGAATTATTTGATAATACTTATTCCGCCGATAAGAGGCATCGGCTTCATTTCTCCCTTGGAAGCGCTTATCAGTCCCATAATCGCGAAAATTATCAATACGACATCGAGGATAGGCAGAAGCATCCATCCCAAGACAGGAATCATTCCTCCAACTATATTTACTATGACCCACGAGATAAGAAGAATCAAGTGCTGGTTGGCGTGAAATTTGGCAAACGGACTGTTTTTTGCATCAGTTACAAGAGGAACGAAAAATAAAATGGGAACTATGTATCCGATAATGGCAATCATCTTATTTTGATCGACATCCGATTTTCCCCCTTGCGGAGCTTGGGATGGCTGGGAAGCCTGTTGATTTTGTTGCTGTTCGTCCATATTACACCTCCGTTTCTTTTTATATTTAAATTAAATCTAATACCCTTTTATAATAGCACACGCTCCCGATTTTACAACTCCTGAAAAGGGACTATAATAGTTATTAGTTATAATTTAACAAAAAATTTTATGAAAGTCATAAACCACGTAATCGAACTCAAGACTAAAGCTACCCTCGATTTTATCGATATTACCGAGAAAATCCAGAAGAAAATAAAAGAAGCCGGAATAAAAAATGGGGTGATAAATATCCAAAGCCTCCATACCACGATGGCTATTATCGTCAACGAGGCCGAGCCGCTTCTTATCTCCGATATGAAAAAACTCCTGGAAAAACTGGCTCCGAGAACCTACAAATATCTGCATGATAATTTTGAGATCAGGACTGTGAATATGTGCGACGGGGAATGCGCTAACGGTCATTCCCACAACAAAGCTCTTCATCTACCAACATCCACAATGCTCAATGTAATCCAGAACGGGCTCCAGCTCGGACGCTGGCAAAGGGTTTTCGCCGTAGAACTTGACCGCTCCCGTCCCCGAAAGATCGCTTTGCAGATTATCGGAAACTAGGGTGTGAATCAACCTAATTATTTCCAATTGACCCAGTTAGCCTAAATAAATTCAAAATTCCAATTTTAGAATAATTAGACCAATTAGAATAATCAGAAATTCCATTTAGCCCTTTTTCTTTTTCTTTTTGTCTTTCTTGGAATTATTGTTATCTTTTTCTTTTTGTCTTTCAATAGCGTCTTCTGAAGCGATATTTTTTATTTTTCCAACATTTTCTTTTTGATAAGACAGAAATGATTCCTGGGGAAAAAGCGGGAGAGTCATGTCCATGAAACTTCTCCATATTGGAGCCGCCACAAAAATTCCGTCCGATCCCGAAAGCATCGGCCGGCCGTCATTGTTTCCCGCCCAAATACCCACGGCAATGTTAGGAGTATATCCTACTGTCCAAGCATCCCGAAACTCTTGGCTGGTTCCGGTTTTGGCGGCGACAAGCTTATCCGGGAAATAAAGAGGGCTCCTGGGCCCGAATATCGGCGTGCGCGCTTCGTTATCGGAGAGAATTGAATTTAATTTTCTGGCAATTTGGGGATTAAGCGCTTGCTCTTCTTTAGGAATCTTAACTTCGTAGGAATAATTTTTGCTTTCAATTTTTTTGATTGCATGAGCGGAATTTCTTTTTCCATCATTTGCAAAAACAGAAAATGCCGATGTCAGATCTATCGGCCTGACTTCCACTCCGCCGATTGCCAGCGCTAATCCATACTTATTTTCATGGGAAAGATTTGAAATTCCCAGCCTTTTTCCCATATTTACAGCGTTCTCTATTCCCACCATGGACAAGGTTTTCACGGCGGGAATGTTAAGCGACATCGCCAGCGCCTTTCTTATCGGCATAATTCCATGAAACTTTCCGTCATAGTTCCTTGGAATATAGTCCTTTCCGGATCCGTCCGGACCGAAATTGGTCTGTTTGTCTTCAATGATGGTTTCCGGCTGATAGCCTTTTTCAAAGGCCGTGGCGTAAACTATCGGCTTAAAGGCGGATCCGGGCTGGCGAAAGCTGGTTGCAACATTGACTTGCCCGTCAATCGCTTCGTCAAAATAATCCCGGCTTCCCACCATTGCCAAAATTTCTCCGGTTTTGGGAGAAATTGCCACCAGCGCCGCGTTACTAGCTTCTCTTACCAAATTGCGCCGCACCCCTTCTCTTATTGCTTTCTCCGCCATTTTTTGCATATCATAGTCAAGGGTGGTATAAATTTTCAATCCCTCTGTTTCCAAAAATTTTCTTCCGTATTGATTTTCCAGTTCCTCCATTGCATAAAAAACGAAGTGGGGAGCATCAATCGGCTCCTTGAATGCAACCACTTTTTCCAAAGTATTGATTTTAAGCGCCTCCTCTTTTTCCTGCGTAGAAATATATCCCAGGTTATTCATTTGCCAGATTATTCTCTTTTGCCTTAAAATAAGCTCTTTTCTGTTGGGGCCATAGGGGGAGAAGTGCGTCGGCGCTTTGGGAAGTGCGGCAAGAAAAGCAGACTCATCCAAAGTAAGATCTTTGGCGTTTTTTTTGAAAAAAGTTTCTGCTGCCGCCTGAATGCCATAAGCATTGGATCCGTAGGGAACTCCGTTGAGGTAAAAATCAAGGATTTGCTCTTTTGAATAGCGCCGTTCCACTCTCAACGCCAAAACAGTTTCAATGAATTTTCTGATAAAAGTTTTTTCCCTGTTTAAATAAACATTTCTGACCAGTTGCTGGGTAATTGTTGATCCGCCCTGATAAATTCCGCTGTTCTCCACATTAAATTTTAAAGCTCTCAAAATTGAAAGAACATCAATTCCATTATGCTCATAAAATGATTTGTCTTCGGCAGCAATGGTAGCCATTCTTGTTTTGTTTGATATTTCATTGTGAGCAACAACTTTCCTGTTCTCTTCTCCGTGGATTTTATAAAGAACATGTTCTCCTGTCCGATCATATATCACCGTTGACTCGGGAAGCTTATATTTTTTGAGTCCCGGAGCATTCGGAGTCCAATAAAAATAAATGAGAACTCCGGCTAAGAAAAAACTTATGCCAACCAGCACGGCCGCGTATATGCCCCCCCAAAAAAATTCTTTGATAAAAAATAAAATCCCCCTCATCTTCATATGAAAAATTCCACTAATAGTACATTTTAAAAAAGCTTTTATTTTAAAAAATAAAAGCGGAACTTAGTCCGCTTTGGCAATCTTAATACTAAATTTTAAATCTGTTCTTCGTGGCATTATATTACTTCCGTTATTTATTTTCTCACTGATTATATTCTACACCATTTTCTCTAAACTACAATATTCAAAAGCTTTCCCGGAACAAAAACTATTTTTCGAATTTCTTTTCCGGAAGTAAACTTCTTGGCGTTTTCGCTTTTCATTGCCAAGTCCTTCGCTTCGTCTTCTGAAATTTCAGCTGGAACTCTTATCCTGTCACGAAGCTTTCCGTTTACTTGAATCACCAATTCTATTTCATCATCCTTGATTAATTTCGGATTGAACTTAGGCCAGCTCTCCAAAAAGATTGATTTTTTGTTTCCCAATTTGCTCCACAACTCTTCGCAAATATGCGGAGCAAACGGAGAAAGGATTAGCAGAAGATTTGAGAATTGGGATTTGGCAATCTCCTCTTGCTTTTCCATTTCATTTGCCAGAATCATCATCGTGCTGATCGCAGTATTAAACCTAAAGTTCTCAATATCCTCCGTAACCTTCTTAATGGTTTTATTCAATAAAATTTCTAATTTATTATTTTGGATTTTGAGCTTTGGATTTGGTTTGGAATTTGAAATTTGGACTTTGAAATTTAACTTATATACTTTTTCCAAAAATCTTCTGGTTCCCATAACTCCTTCCGTGCTCCAGGCAATGCTTTGATCAAACGGACCCATAAACATTTCATAAAGCCTCACAGCGTCCGCACCGAACTCCTTGATCATATCGTCCGGATTGATCACATTTCCCCAACGCTTAGACATCTTTCTTCCATCTTCCGCCTGAATAAGTCCGACATGATATAGTCTCTTAAAGGGTTCTTTCGTGGAAACAGCTTTAATGTCATACAAAAACTTGTGCCAAAATCGGGCATAGAGAAGGTGCCGAGTTGCGTGCTCCGCTCCTCCCACATACAAATCAACCGGCATCCATTTGGAAAATTCCTTCCCATATTTGGAAATTGGAAATTGGAAATTGGAAATTCCTCGCATTATATATGCGAGGTAGTACCAGCACGATCCCGCCCATTGTGGCATGGTATTCGTTTCTCTTTTGGCGGGACCTTTGCATTTCGGACATTTAACATTAACCCAGCTTGAAATTTTCGCCAAAGGAGATTCTCCGGTTCCGGTCGGCTCGTAGCTTTTCACTTTTGGCAGTTTCACCGGCAAATCTTTTTCCGGAACAGGAACAGTTCCACATTTCTCGCAGTGAACCACAGGAATCGGCTCTCCCCAATATCTTTGTCTTGAAAAAACCCAATCTCGCATTTTGTAGTTCACTTTTTTCTTTCCGATTTTTTGCTTCTCCAGCCATTCGATCATTTTTTCCCGCGCTTCTTCGGAAGTAAGCCCTGCATAAACTTTGGAATTATCCCATAATATTCCATCCTCTGTAAAAAATTCTTCTCCTTTCCAGATACTTAAAATTTTCCTATCAGATTCTTTTTTAAATTCCCCGGATTTTTTATCCACACTGTCAACCAACAAACCAGAACTAATTTTCTCTGGAAATACAACTCCTTTTATCGGCAAATTATATTTCTTCGCAAATTCAAAATCACGCTCGTCGTGCGCCGGAACTGCCATAACCGCCCCTGTTCCATAGTGACCCAGAACATAATCCGCCACAAAAACAGGAATTTCCTCGTTTGTGAAAGGATTGATGACTTTTATTCCCTTAATCTCAACTCCGGTTTTTTCTTTTTGAAGTTCGGTTCTTTCCAAATCAGTCTTATTCTGAGACTTGATTATATATTTTTTAATTTCTTCAATATTTTTTATTTTTGATTTTTTATTTTTGATTTTGAGGAGAGAAGCGACGATTGGGTGCTCCGGAGCGACAACGGCATACGTCATTCCGAAAACCGTGTCCAGCCTTGTGGTGTACACTTCAATTTTTTCATCCGTATCTTTAATTTTCATTTCAAACTCGGCCCCAACACTTTTTCCAATCCAATTCCTTTGCTGTTCAATGATGGAATCTTCCCAATCCAAGAGTTTCAAATCTTCCAAGAGTCTGTCCGCATAAGCGGTCATTTTCAAAACCCATTGCCTGACTTTTTTCTTAACAATTTGCGTTCCGCAAGCTTCGCAAAGTCCTTTGTCCAAATCTTCAAGCGCCAATCCGGTTTTGCACTTCGGACACCAGTTTATCGGCTCTTCGGACTGATATGCCAATCCTTTTTTGAACATCTGCAAAAAAATCCACTGAGTCCACTTGTAATATTCCGGATCAGTGGTATTAATTTCTCTGTCCCAATCATAAGTAAAGCCAAATTTCCCAAGCTGTTCTTTAAATCTTTTTATATTTTTTTTCACTGCAAGCTCTGGGTGAATTTTGTTTTTGATGGCATAGTTTTCTGCCGGAAGCCCAAAAGCGTCCCATCCCATCGGATGGAGCACGGAAAATCCTTGAAGCATTTTCATTCGGGAAAAAACATCTGTTGCAGTATATCCCTTCGGATGGCCAATATGAAGCCCGTCTCCGGAAGGATACGGAAACATATCCAGGGCATAGAATTTCTTCTTTTTGCCATAGTTCTTGTAGATTCCCTCTTTTTCCCAGTATTTCTGCCATTTTCGCTCTACTTTTTTCGGATTGTATTTATCCATAAAAACAAAAAAATTAGCCCTTCAACAAGCTAATTTTAGCAGACATTGGCTTAAATAGTCAAAGAATTCATGAAACATTAAATATAGAGTAGATTTATTAATCCATTGACGAGTTAAAGAGTTAACGGGTTGATTTCAGATTATTCTTCGTAAGGTTGAACCTTCGGAAGTATAAATAGTAAATGAGATAACAAAAAGCCGCCTTATTCTGATGATAAGAACTCGGCGGCGTTGGAAGCTGCTTTTTGTCTTTTTCCTAAAATGGCCCGCCCAGGCGAATATCGCTGTCTTTTCCATGCTTTTCCCAAAATCGCAAACCTTCCAAATGTGCTTTTTCCGCCTTACTGAATTCAACCTTCAAAGTAATCCTCCTTAATCCTTTCGATTCAGAAGTCTTCTTTCGCTTGTCATTCTTATTTTTTTTCATGACAATTATCCTCCTTGCGTAATTTTAGAATAATTTATTTTGTAAAAGACCCAACCGCTTTAACTTTATAAACCTGTTTACTTTTATAACTTTCCTATTCGAGTAGATATCTAAATACGTATTTAATACCCACCTGCAATATCTCCTTCCGAAGGTTGAACCTTCGGAAGTATAAATTAACTCTTTGCCGCCTTATAAACGTTGCGCAAAAGGCAGGCGATTGTGACCGGACCGACTCCGCCGGGAACCGGAGACAAAAATGAAGCCTTGTCTTTGACCGATTCCGCATCCACATCCCCTAAAACTTTTTTTCCATCCTTGGAAATTCCCCCGTCAATGATAATTACTCCTTCTTTTATCATCTCGCCTGTAATAGTTTTTGGTTTTCCAATCGCGCTTACGACAATATCCGCCTGCTTTATTTTTTCCAAATTGCTTTCCAGTTCGCCGGACAAAACATATTCCGCAAAGGCTCCTTCCCTCTGAAAGGCAACCGCCATGGTTTCTCCGAATATCCGCGAATTTGCTATCACCGCTGCTTTTTTCTCCGGCAATTTTTCTCCGCTGGATTTCAGAAGTTCCAGAATCGCTCCGGGAAACACGGGAAAAAACCTTTCTTTCTTTTCCAAAAACAGCCTATGGTTTTCCAGATTGAAGCCGTCAACGTCTTTTTTCGGATCAACGGAACTTATGATTTTTTGGGTGTTAAATTTTTTCGGAAGCGGAAGCTGAACGATAATTCCGCTTGTTTTCCCGTCAACATTGAGTTTTTGAATGGCGCTTAAAATTTCCTCTTCCAAAACTTCTTCGCTTAATTGTAGCAGCTCGAATCCTATTTCGACATTTTCCGCAGCCTTTTGCTTGAGAGAAACATAAATTTTCGATGCCAGATTTTCCCCGACCAAAACAACCGCCAATGACGGTTTCAGATTTTCTTTCTCTATATTTTCTTTCAACTCAGAAAGAATTTTCTCGGCAATAGGCTTACCAAATAGATATTCCATAAAAAATCCGGAACCCCAATTTCCAATCAAGCTCTAAATCCAAATGACAAAATTTTGAACTTTGAGCTTTGGATTTGATTTTACACTGGAAATTTGAACTTTGACATTCCTATTATTATTTATATCTCAACGCTTCCAGCGGATCAACCTGGCTCGCGCGCCGCGCCGGAATCACTCCCGTAGAAAATCCCACAAAAGCCGAAAAGCCGATTATCAGCAAGATAAACCAGAGTGGGGTGGAAAACAGCGTTACTGCTTCTCCTCCAAATCTTTTCGCAATGATATTGACTATAAAATTTAAAAATTTCCCTCCGACAATTCCTAAAATCACTCCTCCCAACCCTCCCAAAAAACCCATTATGGTTGATTCCATCAGAAATATCCCGGCTATTCCCCTATTGGAAGCTCCGATTGACTTCATGATTCCGATTTCCTCCGTTCTCTCCAAAAGCGCGATTGTCATAGTATTGAACATTCCGATTGCACTGACGATAAGCGCAATGATTCCGAAAAGCATCAGGGCTATCTGGACTACTCCGAAAACTTTTTTGGCCTGATCTATCGTATCGGAAAGCGAAGAGACTGACAATCCGTATTCTTCAATGGCATTGCGAACCGCGGACATTTCTTCGGCAGAATTGCATTTGACTTTAAACTCACTGAATCTTTCCACATTCAAAACTTGAAGAGTTAAAGAATTAATATAAACAATGCTTTCATCCTCGTCAATAATTCCGATAACTTTATATGCGGTATCGGATTTTATGTTTTTTGATTTCTTCTGCAAATTTTTTTCTGAAGATTCTTCCCCGTTCAAATAAAATATGAATGTTATCTCCTTTTCCAAAATGTCCTCGGGGTCTTTGTTCAAGGCCCTGGCAACATTTTCAGAAACAACTATACCATTCGGATTTTCATCATTTAGCATTTCTCCCTTTTTGACTTTTATTCCGCTTAGCTTCATAAAAGAGGGACTGACGCCTGCCACATTAAGATCGGAAGAGAAATTTTCCGAACTTCCCTGCCCTTTAATTTGAAATTTCGTGCTTACTTCCGATACTCCGCCTATTTTTTTTATATCCTCTGTAGTTTTATTGTCCAGATATACATTTTCCCTCCCCCCTTCTGAAACATCGAGGGTAAGCAGGGAATCCGCTGTGGTAATTTTTTTAAGCAGCGTTTCCTGAAGGCCATATCCGAGAGAAACTAGGAAGATAATTGCGGAAATTCCGACACTTATTCCCAGAATAGTAAGAAGCGTCCGGGAAGTCCTAGCTTTGAACATTCTGGTTGATAATTTAAACAAATCTATAAATCTCATAATTTAGCCTGAATATTTTATAAGCATTATTATTTCAATTTCCCGGGAAATTTTTTCCGCCGTAATTTTATTCAGCCCGAGGCCTTCTTTTCCTTCCGGAGCATCCAGCTTGCTTATTAGTCCCATAATATCAATCTTGTTTTCCAGCCTAAGCTTTATAAAAGACCGCATTCTTAATTTCATCGATTCGCTTAGCTTAAGCTTATAGCGGCTGATTATGTGTTCAGGAATGGAAATAACCGCCTTTTCCGGATCCTTAGTTAAAATCCCCGCTTGCTCCATAATTTCATTGAGTCTCGTAACAAAAGACCGCGCTTTTTTCTTATTCCAATTCGCTCCTCCTTTTTCAAACTTTACATCCAGCCTTTTTTCCAGGGCATTGAGGTCGATATTGCGAAAAAGGACCTCTTTGACTAATCCTTCCGCCACATTGAGTTGTTCTTCGGTAAGATTGGAAAGGATATGAGACATTATCTGCTTGGACTTAAAGGGAATAAGAAGCACTCCTACCTGTGAAGCACTGAGCCCTTTAAATGTTCTCATAAGCACCCGGAGTTCTTCGGGAATGGGCTCATCGCCAATCCAAGTACGTTTTTTTATTTCCTCAATGTAATTTTCCGGTCTTTTTTCAATATTTACCTTTTCCTCAATGACTTTTCCGTCTCTCATTGAAATGGTCCTATCGGCATAGTGCAGATGCTCCAGATTGTGCGTCACCATTATAACTGTTTTTTTGTCCATTCCGTTGAGTTCTTTGAGAATATCCAGCACATTTTGGGCAGATTCGCTGTCCAAGTTTCCCACCGGTTCGTCCGCCAGAATTATCTGCGGATTATTGACAAGGGATCTGGCAATTGCAACCCGTTGTTTCTGGCCTCCGGAAAGCTGATTGGGAAACTTAAAAGCCTGCTCCACTATACCAAAGCGGTGAAGCAGGCGAAATCCTTCTTCCCTGCGCTTTTTCTCCCCTTCGCCCCTGAAAACTCTCGGAAGGCAGACATTATCAATCACAGTAAGAGAGGGAACTAGAAAAAATGACTGGAAAATCATTCCGATTTTATTGCGATGAAGATCAACCATTTCTTCTCCGCTCATTTTTGCCACGCTTTTTTTTTGTATTAAAACATTCCCGTAGGTGGGCATCTGCAGTCCGGCAATGGAATAAAGAAGAGTTGACTTGCCGCATCCGGAAGGTCCGTGGATAATCACATATTCTTGGGGAAAAATATCCATGCTTATATCTTCCAGCGTTCTTACTTCGTTCGATTTCCCCTGATTATAAATTACCCTTAAGTGTTCAGTTTTAATGATTGGCTCTAACATTAATATTTTTTTATCCTTAATTCCATTATACATTATAGCGAAAAACAAAAAAGCTCCGACACCATGTCGGAACCGACCTGTGCAAAAATATTATTAAATAATTTTTTTTACCTTTTTCCAAATATCCTCCCTTACCCTTTCTATCGGATTATTGGCATTGATTCTAATCCAGTTTTGCATGCTCGATTGCTTGAGATATCCGGTTCGCACTCTTTTGTGAAAAGCGAGTGCTTCATCGTCAAAGCGGGTATTTTTTTCCTTTCTTGCATTGGCCCTTTTGAGACCTATTTCAGGGCTTACATCCAAAAAAACAACCAGATCTGGCTTAATTTCGGAAGAAATCCCTTTTCCCTTGGCAATGGAATTTAGCTCCCGAAAAATTTTTTCAAACTTCCAGCGCTTCCTGCCGAAAATCTGGTAGGCAATTGTGGATTGATCAAAGCGGTCGGAAATGACAATTTTTCCCCGTTTTAGCGCTGGGCGTATCAGAAGATCGCAGTGGTTAGCCCTTGTCGTACAGAAAGTGAAAAGTTCCGAAAGCACGGATATTTTTCCGGCAAACTCCTTGGAAAGAAGAGCCTCTCTTATCCTTTCGCCGTATTCCGTTCCTCCCGGCTCTCTCGTAAAAATAACATTGCTTCTTCCTTTGAGTTTTTCCTTGAGAAAATCCAGAATAGTTCCCTTTCCGCTTCCTTCCCCTCCTTCCAAAACGATGAATTTTCCTTTTTTCATATTATTTTATCTCTTTTATATCCTGAAGTCCCCTCCGCACATCCCAGTCATCGGGATCCATATCACAATGGAGGATAAGTTTTGGAAATTTCGCGATGAGAGAATCTTTCATTTTGTGGGCAATTTTCCTGAGTGTCGGATGCACCGCTTTTCCCGAACGCAATTCCACGACATAAACAGTTGCCGGAAGGCCATAAGAAACCCGACAGGATACATTGAATCCTAAGGCAATATAATACTGCCTTATTTCATGGCTGGTTTTTAATTTTTTAATGAGTTTCGTCTGATCCTTAATAAGCCTGGATGCCTCTATTTTTAAATCTTTCGGCAATTGGTCCAGATACCATTTATTAAAGCCGAGCTTCGTGGTAAGAAGCGGCATCCGACAAACTCCGTTCCTGTGCCTTTGGATGTCGCGGAAAGAGCCGAAATCCAAAAGGAAGTCAAAAACATTATTCCCGAGTTCGGCAAGAAAATGGGGAAGTCCAGTCCTTTGCGGTCTTGATTTGATGATGTCTTTATATTTTGAAAGTTCCTCGCCTTCAATATTTGTTCTGAAAAAAAATCCGCCTTTCGGCTTTTTGGCATTATAGTAAAAATATTTCTTTCCCAGATAATTGAGATATTCATTCTGATTTTTGGCAGAAACATGGCTGAAGCTCTGGGGATATTTTTCCTTAAGCATTTTCAATATGCTTTTCGCCAAAGTTCTTATTTCCGAAACAGGATTGTGCTCCAAAAGGGCAAGCTTGTCCCACGCTTGGCGCAGATTGGTGTGCCAGCTTAGTTGAGTCGTGATTCCAGCCGGAAGAAATCCCCGCATAATATCAAAAGATCGGGCTTTTGCCGCTTTTTCATAAACCGCTTCGTCTTCCCCGGGTTTTTTGGGATATTTTGCTTTTATGTGCGCACAGACTTTTTCCTGATTGGAAACATAGAAATCCATCCAGCGGCTAAGAATTTTTTTGGACTCTTTGCTTCTGACAGGATCAACTATCGGCTGCTTTGACATATCGATATATCGAGTGCTTGTCTCCTGACCGGAATAGAGCGGCCAGTCCTGAATTGCTTTGTCCGCCAAAATACTCAATCCCTCCATAAAAATAGTGGTGCTTCCGCAGTCGGCAATCGAAGAGTGCCCGTATCCGACATAGAACTTTTCCATGAATTTTCCGGAACCGGTCTGCCTTACTTTATCAACATGCTTTTCAACGCTTTCGGCAGACCTTGAATAAAGAGCTTGGAGCATCGCGTTATCCTGCGGACTAAACTCGTCGTAAATGAATATTCTAGCCATGGTTTTATTATTTTTTTAATTGGCTAATTATTTTGTCAATTTTAGAATACAATTCTTCTTTAGTGTCATTGTTTTCAACTACGAAATCAGAATATTCTTTGAGCGCCTTTATTTGTGATTCCGCTTCTTGCGCCTGCTCTATTTTAAATTCATCAAAGGTTTTATTCTGGTCGTCCGAATTTTGCGATCTCTTCGTTATCCTTTCATATCTTTTTTCAACATCTGTTTCAACATAAACCAGTTTGAAATGCGGCAGTTCCCGAAGATGCTTGATGTCTTCCATTCTTCTTATTCCGTCTATTGCTATAATATAATTTTTATCAATTTCAACATCATTAAGAATCGCATTCGCCATAACGTCCTCGCTGAAATTCTTGCGAAGAATAGTAGAAAGCATTTGCAAATTCTCCCTGCTTTGTTCCAAATATAATCTATTGAGAATATCCCGAAGCATTGTGGAAAAAGTGTAGGAGCTTGCCTCGTATTTTTCCACCAGATGCTTTGCCGCTGTTCCTTTTCCGCTTGCCATT
The DNA here is from genome assembly GCA_964440305.1 of uncultured Bdellovibrionales bacterium. Taxonomy (GTDB): domain Bacteria; phylum Patescibacteriota; class Minisyncoccia; order Moranbacterales; family JAKLHP01; genus CAYTRS01. The sequence continues at coordinate 18,427 of CAYTRS010000004.1, read as the reverse complement.
TCCCCCGTAAAACCGAGAATGATTTTTTCCATAAAGGACTGATTTTTTAATTTTTATCCGCCTCTTCGACGAATTCCGCTATGCCAAAAAATAACAAAAATAACACGAACTAACGTTTGCGGAGCTTCTTTTTCACTGTCTTTACTCCGTATTGTTCCATATCATCAATCAAATCTTTTTTCTGCCAATCACTAACCCAATTTTTTACTTTATAAATCTTTATTGTTCCGTTTTTTTGATTACAAACAACTTCCCTTATTCCAGAATTGACTATCATTTTTTTACAAATAAAACAGGGATATGCGTCTATAATAGACGCCTTATTGTCATCTCCTATTTTTTCCGAGTAAAGATACATTCTGGCATCCAAAAGATTGGCTCCAGATCTGGCAGAGTTGATTATGGAATTTTGTTCGCTATGAACACTGCGACAAAGCTCATATCTCTGTCCCGAAGGAATATTCATTTCCCTCCTCAAACAATTCTTTCTTTCAAAACAATCCTTTGTTTTTCTCGGAGCTCCAACATATCCCGTTGAAATAATCTGATCGTCTTTGACAATTATGGATCCGTGGCGAGCGCGAAAACAAGTTGAACGAGAAGCCACCTCTCTTGCTATATTCATGTAATATTGGTCCTTGGAAACTCTTTTCATGCTATTTATCCCCTTCCTTCGCACGAATTAATTGCCTTTTAATTGTATTATTTTTAATTTCAGAAGTCAAAAGCCATGAAACATAGAGCATGGAATATGGTTTAAAAAGAGGCTGAGTCCCTACATGGTGACTTAGCCTCTGAACATAAAATACCAACTACTACATACTAATTTTTATTCCAGGTCCCATGGTAGAACAAATTGAAATTGAAGCAATGAATTTCCCTTTAACTGCCTGGGGTTTTGCCTTTTGGACGGCTTCCAAAAAAGACTTAAGATTTTCCGCGATTTTTTCTCCTTCAAAAGAAACTTTTCCGATAACCTGATGGATATTTCCAGTATTGTCATTCTTGAAGTTTATTTTTCCTTTTTTGAGCATTTCTACTGTTTCCTTGATTTTGTCAGTCACCGTTTCTGTTTTCGGACTGGGCATCAAGCCTCTCGGCCCAAGAATTTTGGCGACTCTTGCCAATTTCGGCATCATTTCAGGAGTGGCAACTAAAATATCAAAGCTTTCCATCTTGCCTGCGCTTATTTTTTCAATCATTTCCTCTCCGGAAACAATGTCAGCACCGGCATCCTTTGCTTCTTTCGTTTTTGTCGAAGTGATAACGGAGATTTTTTTGGTTTTTCCAGTTCCATGAGGAAGAACTACCGCCCCTCTGGTCTGCTCATCGCCTTTTTTCGAATCAATATTAAGTTTCAGGTGTACTTCAACCGACTCGTCAAATTTTGCAAATTTTCCTTCCTTGACCAACTTTACGGCTTCTTCCGCCGTATAAGCTTTTTTTGGATCTATTTTTTCCAAAACCGCTCTGTATTTTTTTCCATGTTTCATAGTTTTGTCGTGGTAATAACGAACCGGCTTAGTGCCGATCCTCCCACGGGTTAACAATTAGAATTTAGAATCTGGTATTTTGAATTTGGAATGGGAATATAGAATTAAGAATAGATATTCTAGATTCTAAGTGCTAAATTCAAGATTCTATTTTTATTCCCATGCTTCTTGCCGTTCCTCCAACAATTTTCATTGCCGCTTCAACATCATTTGCGTTCAAATCTTCCATTTTAGCTTCCGCGATTTGACGAAGCTGTTCTTTGCTGATTTTTCCAACCTTGTTTTTGAGTGGATTATCTGACCCTTTTTCTACTTTTGCAGCCTTTTTGATCAGTTCCGCCGCAGGGGAAACTTTCATTATAAAATCAAAGGTTCTGTCTTCATAGATTGTTATCTCAACTGGAACAATATCGCCATTTTTTTCTTTTGTCGCCTCATTGAAACGCGTGCAGAAATCCTGAATATTGAGTCCGTGCTGTCCCAGCGCTGGCCCGACCGGAGGAGCCGGATTAGCCTTTCCGCCGGGAATTTGAAGTTTCACTATAGTCTTAATTTTCTTTGCCATTTTTGTAAACCGATGCGAACCTGCGAATCATCCGAATCTGCGAATAAAAATTTACTATTCGTTGATTTGTATATTTTCGTTGATTCGAATCGGGATTATGTTTTCTTAACCTGCAGGAAGTCCAGTTCCACCGGAGTCTCGCGTCCGAAAATTGAAACTAGCACTTTAACTTTGCCTTTTTCCTCATTAACTTCTTGGATTTTTCCGTCAAAATCCTTAAACGGACCGTCGGTGATTTTCACCGCATCTCCTTCTTTCACTTCTATCTTAAATTTCGGCTCCGCCATTCCCATCCTTTTTTTGAGAAGCTCTATTTCTTTCGGATCAACCGGAGTCGGAGTGGTTCCGAGTCCGATGAATCCGGTAACATTGGGGGTGTTTCGAACTACATACCAAGAGGCGTCTGTTACAACCATCTCAACCAAGACATATCCCGGATAAATCCTTTCTTCAATAACCGTTCTCTTTCCGTTCTTGATCTTTATCTTTTTTTCCTTTGGCACCATGATGTCAAAAATGAAATCCTGCATATCCATAGATTCTATGCGCTGGCGCAAGTTCCTGGAAACATTGTCTTCATATCCGGAATAGGTATGCAGGACATACCAGGATCTCCCATGATGTTGAGTTTGTTTTGCCATTTTTGCCTGCGAGCGGAGCGAGTAGCTGCAAAAATGAGCATCCCCGCACAATTCGCTGTTAAAATTTACTATTTGAAAAAAGCTAAGCCGCAGCCCGCTTCGCCAGCGAGGCGAGGCGATTCCGAGGTAGAAACTTTAGAAGTTATCTATCTTTTTTTGGAATTGGTGCGGGATAGCCATTTTATCTTAAATAACACTTTTTAAAATCTGCCCGAAAATCCAGTCTAACGCCCCCAGAAACAAAGCCACTGCCAAACTTAAACCGATTACTATCAGAGTATAATTGATAGTTTGCTTCTTGGTCGGCCAGTTAGCTTTTCCAATTTCAATCTTAGCCTCTTTTAAAAATTTTATTAATTTATCAAACATTTGGTTAATATTATATGTCATCCTGAACTTTTTTCAGCATCTCTTGTTTCAGGATTTTAGAAACTAAACCTAATTCAGCGCGGCACACGGTGCCATTTTGAGGTTTTTAAAAAGCCCCTCGGGCTTCTATAGTCAGGTTACTATATCATGGTAATCTTGTCAATAATATTTTTTGAAAAAAACAAAATCCCTTTTTGGGGGATTTTGTTCCTATCTTCTTAATTCGTACGAATTATTTAGATAAGGCATTTTTATTTTATAGCTTCCTTTAATGCCTTTCCGGCAGTGAACTTCGGAACTGTCATAGCGGGAATTTGTATTTTTTCTTTTGTTTGAGGATTGATTCCTTCTCTTGCAGCACGATTGGAAACCTTAAACGCTCCAAATCCTGTGAAAGTTACTTTGTTTCCTTGGCGGAGTTCTTCGGTAATTTTTTCAAACATTGTGTCAATTACCGTTTCTACGTCTTTTTTCGACATATCACACTTGGAAGAAATATGATCTACTACTGCGTCTTTATTGATATTTTTTGCCATAGCTACACCTGCCCTTCTAGCTTGTCTTCCTTTTGGAAGTTTTTAATTTTAATTCTTTAGTTAATTCTATATTTTTCCTTAAATAAAGCAAATATGTTATCCACAATTCACCGAACATGGAGCATAGAACACAGAACATAAATATCGGAATTATTTTTTGATATCCGCGTGTCCGTCTATGACAAGCTATTTTATTTTATGTAGGCACAATTATGAAATTGTCCGCCATAGCGCCGATCAATAGCTTGGCGGAAGCTGACACGCGAGTAAGTTCCTTTACCTCGCGAATTCAACTGATCTTGTTTCGCGAATGACATTAACTTTTATTTCTCCCGGGTATTTCAGCTCTTGTTCTATTTTATCGGCAATTTTTCTGGATAACTTTATCGCGCCCAGGTCGTCAACCTTTTCTGGCTTCACAAAAACCCTAATTTCCCTTCCCGCCTGGATAGCATATGATTTCTCAACTTCTTCGAATGAATTCACTGCATTTTCCAAATCTTCCAGTCTTCTAAGATAATTTTCCAGTGTGTCTTTCCTGGCTCCCGGACGACTTGCAGAAATGGCGTCTGCCGCCGCAACAATAAATGACTCAATAGAGCCAAAAGGATAATCTTCATGATGGGATTTTATGGCATCAATAATATCATTGCCAATATTGAATTTTCCGAGGATTTTCATCCCTATTTCCACATGAGTTCCTTGGACTTCATGATCAACTGCTTTCCCTATATCATGGAAAATCCCGGCCTTTTTTGCCAGGGCGACATTCGCGCCAAGCTCCGCCGCCAGCGCTCCGGACAGATGCGCCACTTCCAAAGAATGAATAAGGACATTTTGCCCATAACTGGTCCGATAGCGAAGCCTTCCCAGAATATAGGATAGTTTGGGATCTGTTCCGACTACTCCCACATCATAAAGTGCCGCTTCTCCGGCTTCTCTTATTTTGTTGTCAATTTCCTTCTTAGCGACATCTACCATTTCTTCGATGCGCGTTGGGTGAATTCTCCCGTCTCCGATAAGTTTTTCCAGAGTAATTCTCGCTATTTCCCTTCTAATAGGATCAAATCCGGAAATCACCACTGCTTCCGGAGTATCATCGACAATCACTTCTACTCCAGTGAGTTTTTCCAGCGCCCTGATGTTTCTTCCTTCTCTGCCGATTATTCTTCCTTTGATTTCATCTGAAGGAATGGTGACAGTAGTTGTAGTTGCCTCGCTGGAATGAGATCCGGCATATTTTTGAATAGCCTGAGCTATGATATTCCGCGCTTTATTTTCCAATTCCTCAAATCCTTCTTTTTCAAGCTTGATGATCCTTTCGGTTATTATTTTCCTATTTTCTTCTTCAGTCAGCTGCAAAAGCACATTTTTGGCCTGCTCTTTCGAGAGACTGGCAATTTTTTCTAAACGCTTAAGTTCTTTTTTCCTTACTTCTTCGGTTTCCTGCTTTATGTTTCTTATTTCTTCCGCCTTTTTTTCAAGCACCATTCTTCCCTTATCCAGCTCTTCCAATTTCCTATCCAAAAGCTCCTCTCTGTTCTCAAGCCTTTTTTCGAGCCGGACTATCTGCTCTTCCCTTGTTTTTTCTTTATTTTTGGCCTCTTCTAGTATCCCGAGGGCTTTATTTTTAGCTTCCAAGGTTGCTTCTTGAGCTTTTCTTTCCGCCTCTTGAATCATTTTTTCTGCCTTTCCTTCGGCGGTTGAAAGTTGTTTTTTAGCGATTTTTTGCCTTGAAATATAGCCCAAAATCGCTCCTCCTGCCAAAGACAAAATAGCTGTTATCAGAACAGCCAATGAATTTTCCATATTTTTTACTTTCTTTCAATTGATAGTTCATAATTCTTAAACTTACATTGATAATTTTTACCTCCGCACCGATTGCAATCCTGAGTTCACTTTAAATCCTCTTATTTCAAAATAACATTGATATCAAACTCTGCTTAGTATAAATCAAGCGAATGTATAGTAAAAATATATCCTGCTTCTTCGGCTTGCTCCGCCAGAGCTTTAGCGAGGCAAGCAGGTCGCTCGTCTGCGACTCGATTGAGCTCGTCGAAATCCGGCAAGGCAGGCCCAGAAGGCGACTACCTAATTGAATGCGATTAAACAAATAAATTAATTACGTTTTTCAAAGGAATGATATTATATTCCAGCTCTTTTGTCAAAGAAATTTAATTTTGCTATTATTAAGGGGAAATTAATTTAATCAAACCAAACTATGCACAAACCGGTGATATTGGTCATCTTGGACGGCTGGGGGATAAGCAATAACACAAAAGAGAATATTATCAGATCCACGAAGCTTCCCACTGTTGAAAAGATGAATAAGTTTTATCCCCTTACCACTCTCCAGCCCTCGGGAATTTCCGTGGGTCTTCCTTGGGGAGAGGTGGGAAACAGTGAGGTCGGGCATATGACTATAGGAGCTGGAAAAATAATCTATCAGAATCTGCCTCGCATAACTCTCTCTATTCAGGATGGGAGCTTTGTACAAAACGAAAATTTTATTTCCGCAATAAGAGAGGCAAAAAAAAATAACAAGTCGCTTCATATTATGGGACTTATTGGGGAAGGTACGGTTCATTCTTCAATAGAGCACCTGCATGCTCTTCTTGAAATCGCACAAAATGAAAAAATGGAAAAGACTTATATCCACGCTTTTACCGACGGCAGGGATTCTCCTCCTACTTCGGGAGCCGTTTCCCTTCGGAATCTTTCCGAACGTATGAAAACTGCGGGGATAGGGAAAATCGCTACCGTCTGCGGAAGAAATTGGGCAATGGACAGAAATAATAACTGGGACCGGATTGAAAAAGCCTATCGCATGCTGACTGAAGGAAGCGGAGAATTAATAGCTGATCCAGCAAATTATCTCCAGAAATCTTATTCTGAGGGAATTACTGATGAATATATCGAGCCTGGGATAGTTTCCGAAAACGGAAAACCACTTACCACTATTCAGGATGGCGATTCAGTGATTTTTTTCAATTATCGTGAAGACCGCGCCCGCCAATTAACTTCTTCCTTTGTCCTGCCAGAATTCTCCAGCTTCAAAAGAGAAAAGAAATTGGATATTCGGTTTATCACGATGGTGGAATATGAAAAAAATCTGCCGGTTATTGTTGCTTTTTCTAAGGATGAAGTGCGAAACGGATTGGGGGAAGTTTTGAGCAAAAATAATTTAAAACAGCTCCGCATCGCAGAAACTGAAAAATATGCCCATGTGACATATTTTTTCAATGGAGGAAAGGAAGAACCCTGGTCGGGAGAAGACAGGATTCTTATTCCCTCTCCTTCAGTTTCAAAATTTGATCAGGCTCCGGAAATGAGCGCCGCAAAAATAACCGAAAAAGTTATTGCCGCAATAGAAGAAAAAAAATATGATTTTATTCTGATAAATTATGCCAACGCCGACATGGTTGGACACACCGGAAATAGAGAAGCTTGCATAGAAGCCATAAAATCAATAGATAAGACTTTGTCCCTTCTTATTCCAGCCACACTCAGAACTGGCGGATGCTTGCTTATTACCGCTGACCATGGAAATGTGGAAGAAATAAAAAATCTTTATACCGGTCAAACTGACACGGAACATTCCGCTAACCCGGTTCCATGCTGGCTAGTAGCTCCTGAAAATCACAAAGAAAAAAATTCCGAACAAATTACCCGCCAAGAAAATGAAATCGGCGGTCTTTTAAGCGATATTGCGCCGACAATCATAGAACTTTTGGGAATTCAAAAACCTAAAGAAATGAGCGGAGAGAGCTTGCTTCCTATATTAAAATAGTTCGCAGCAAAAAAAACTTATAATTCCGGAAAGTTAGCTACGGTTATTTAATTATCCTGTCAACTATGCCGTAGTTTTTCGCTTCTTCCGCACTCATAAAATAGTCCCTGTCCGTATCTTTTTCAATCTTTGCCAATTTCTGCCCGGTATGATGGGCCAGAATCTTATTCAAGTTGTCTTTTATTTTAATGATGTGCCTGGCATGTATATCCACATCTGAAGCCTGACCTTGGGTTCCTCCCATGACTTGGTGTATCATAACTTCTGCATTGGGAAGAATCATTCTCTTTCCTTTTTTTCCTGCTGCCAAAAGCAAAGCGGCTCCGGAAGCAGCCAATCCCACACAAATAGTCTGAACGTCTGGCTTTACATATTGCATCGTGTCATAAATCGCCAATGCTGCAGTTACGGATCCTCCCGGAGAATTGATATAAACTTTTATGTCATCTTTCGGATTTTGCGACTCCAAAAAAAGAAGCTGGGCTATCACGGAATTGGAAACAATATCGTCAATCGGACTCCCGATAAAAATAATCCGATCGCGAAGAAGCCGGGAATAAATATCATAGGCCCGTTCGCCGTAACTTGTTTTTTCAATGACAGTGGGTATTAGAAGTTGGTTGGTTAGTTTCATAAATTTAGCGTAAAACTTAAAGTGTAAAACGTAAAGCCAAGGAATGATTATACTTTTAGCTTTTCGCTTTACGCCTTTAGCTTTTATAGTTTCTCAAGGTATTCAAATACTTTTTCGTTAAGCAGCACCCCTTTTGAATAGTTATACAATTTTTTAAGATCAATATTTTTTTCCGCGTCGCTTTTTTTGTAGAAATTGACGGTTTTATTCATTTCCTGCTCAATTTCTTCTCCAGAAACTTCAATATCCTTATCTTTAGCGACTTTTTCCAAGGCCAGCGCCGCTTTTATTCTTTTTTCCGCCTGCGGTTTCCATTCCCTGATAAGATCCTCCTTCTTTTTCTTAATCTTGTTCAGATAGCTTTCAGCCTCTATTCCGATCATCCTAAGCTGATTTTCAAATTCACTGAGCATTCTTTTCAATTCTTCATCCACCAAAATAAAAGGAAGGTCCGTCTCCGACTTATTTACCAATTCATCTATTAGCTCAGCTCTTTTTTCTTCCTTCTTCTTTATTTCCTTTTCTTTTACCATCCCTTCTTTGATATTCTTTTTAAGGCTTTCCAGATTTTCAAATTTTCCCAAAGACTTCGCAAAATCGTCGCTTATTTCCGGAACTTGCCTCTCTTGTACTATTTTCACTTTTACCTTAAAATTGGCAGGCATGCCCGCCAATTTCTTGTCAAAATAATCCGCAGGGAAGTTAAGGTCAAAGTTTTTTTCATCTCCGCTTTTCATTCCTTCGATGTTTTCCTCAAATCCGGGAATAAAAACCCCCTTTCCCAAAACCAGCGAATGATTAACGCTTGTTCCGCCCTCTATGGGAATCCCGTTTTTTAAAACCCAGAAGTCAATCATAACATTATCATCCTTTCTTGCTTCTCGGTTTACTGTGATCAATTTTGCCCGGCTTTCGGAAAGCTTTTTGAGTTCTTTATCAACTTCCTCTTCCTTGACTTCATTTTCAATTTCATCGTACTTTTTGTTTATTTTCCTGATATCATCCTCCCAAGATCCTATTTTTATTTCAGGGACAATTGCTAATTTAATTTTATATTCCAATTCTGTTCCCTCTCCAAATTTCAAAATTTCCGCCGTGGGAGCTCCGATAGCCTCTATTTTCTCCGAATTTATAATTTCGGCATAGGTTTTTTCCACCGCTTCCGAAGCTGCCGAATCAAGAATGCGGTTTTTCCCCAATTTTTGCTCGGCCAAATCAGTCGGAACCTTTCCCGGACGAAAACCCGGAATATTCAAATCTTTGGAAAGTTTTTTTAACGCCTCTCCTTTAAAATTTTTCCAATCTTCCCAAGGGACGCAGACTTTTATTTCCAGCTCCGAATGGGGAAGTTTTTTAATCTCTTTTTTAACCATAATTTTACTGGCTTTTTAGCTGATTGGCTTGTAGCTTGTAAGCAAAATATCCTACAAGCTAAAAAGCTACAAGCTATTTTTCTAAATTATCATTCCCGCAATAAGCAACGCAACAATATTGATAATTTTAATCATTGGGTTAATTGCCGGTCCGGCAGTATCTTTGTATGGGTCTCCCACCGTGTCTCCGGTTACTGCCGCCTGATGGGCAAAGGATCCTTTGCCGCCATAATTTCCTTCTTCAATGTATTTTTTGGCATTATCCCAGGCTCCTCCCCCAGAGGTCATGGAAATAGCCACGAAAAGTCCGGTTATGATTGATCCTACCAGCAAGCCTCCCAAAGCTTCCGGTCCCAGAATGAACCCGATGATTACCGGCAAAAGGACAGGGATAAGCGCCGGAACAATCATTTCCTTGATTGCCGCTTTGGTGACAATATCCACGCTGGTGGCGTAATCCGGCTTTGCGGTTCCTTCCATAATTCCCTTAATTTCCCGAAACTGCCGGCGAACTTCTTCCACTACCGCTCCGGCAGCCTTGGAAACCGCCCGCATGCAAATGGAGCCGAAAAGGTAGGGGATTATTCCTCCAATCAAAAGCCCTGCCAAAACATTCACATTTCCGAGATCAAAGGAGATGCTTTCCAGTCCCTTGTTAACAAGTTCTTGAACATAAGAAGCAAACAAAACCACCGCCGCGAGTCCCGCTGAAGCAATTGCATAGCCCTTGGTAACCGCCTTAGTCGTATTTCCTACTGCATCCAGGGCGTCGGTAACTTCCCGCACATTTTCCCCCATTCCCGACATCTCCGCTATTCCTCCGGCATTGTCGGTAATCGGTCCGAAAGAGTCAATCGCCACAATTATTCCGGCCATGGAAAGCATACTCATTACCGCGATTGCCACTCCATATAATCCTGCCAGCCAGAAAGAGAAAAATATTCCCAGAACTATCGCAATCACCGGAAGAGCGGTCGCTTCCATGCTCATTGCCAGCCCCATAATAATATTTGTTCCGTGTCCAGTAGTTGAAGATTTAGCGATCATTTTAACCGGACGATATTTTTTTGACGTATAGTATTCAGTGATGACCACCATTGCCACGGTTACAATAATTCCGATAACCGCCGTCCAGTATATTTTTTGAAAATCAAACAATTCACTGCCGGAAAATACCGCCTTGGTAATTGGATAGAATAACAAAAGGGCTACTGCGGAAGAGGCTGCGAGTCCTTTATAGAGCGCTCCCATAATATTCACGTCTTTAGCTGATTTTCCTTTATCTCCTGATCCCAATTTAACAAAGAAAATTCCCAAAACTGAAGCAATGATAGAAGCCGCTCCCAGAGCCAAAGGATAGGAAACCGCTCCGGCAAAACCCGGAAACATCAAATCGCCCAGAATCATCGCTGCGATTGCGGTTACCGCATAAGTTTCAAAAAGATCCGCCGCCATTCCGGCACAGTCCCCAACATTATCTCCCACATTATCGGCTATAACGGCCGGGTTTCGGGGATCATCTTCCGGAATTCCCGCTTCTACTTTTCCAACCAGATCCGCCCCCACATCCGCCGCTTTGGTAAATATTCCTCCCCCGAGACGGGCAAAAATGCTAATAAGGCTTCCTCCAAATCCGACTCCGATTAAGGCTTTCACGTCTCCCGTAACCATATAAAACAGAGTGACGACCAGAAGACCGAGCCCCACAACCAGAAGACCGGTAACAGATCCTCCCCTAAAGGCCAAAGTTAAAGCATTTTCCAGTCCGCTTTTGGCAGATTCCGCAGTTCTTACATTAGCCCTTACCGCAACATACATTCCGATATACCCCGCCAGTGCCGAAGCAACCGCTCCGACTAGAAATCCAACGCTAGTAAGCCATCCCAGGGCAAAATAAAGAATGCTAAAAATCACCAATGCAACATACGCCACGGTTTTATACTGCCGATTGAGATAAGCTTTGGCCCCTTCCCTGATGGCTTGGGAAATTTCCACCATTTTTCCCTCTCCTTCGGAAGCTCCTAGTACCTTCCAGCCGAGATACAGCGCAAAGGCAATTGAAACAAGCGCTGCTAAAATAGAATATTGTTCTATCATAATACTAGCCTTGTCTTCCAACATCCCCCCCTAATGCCGGAATAAATTTAATTAATTTATTAAAGATTTATTTGCTGCCTTTTTCCTCTTTTTTGCTGTTTTTCGATTCCTGCTCGACTTTTTCTGTTTCCTGCTCGCTATTTTTCGCTGCATTTTCTTTTTTATCCGTTTCTTTTTCCGCATTTTCCGCTTCTTGTTCTTTGGCCGTCTCTTCTCCCACCACGTCAATTTTCCAGCCGGTCAACTTTGCCGCCAGCCTCACATTTTGCCCTTCTTTTCCAATCGCAAGCGAAAGCTGGTCTTTGGGAACTTTTACGGTCGCTTCTCTTTTTTCCTCGTCAGTTTCCACTCCCAAGACTTTCGCCGGACTCAAGGCGGAAGAAATGAATTTTTGGCTGTCTTCGCTCCATTCAATAATGTCTATTTTTTCTCCGCCGAGCTCTTCAATTACCGCCTGCACTCTTGTTCCTTTCTGTCCCACGCAGGAGCCGATCGGATCAACACCTTCTTCATTGGAAGAAACGGCTATTTTAGAACGGAATCCCGCTTCCCGGGCAATATTTTTGATTTCCACCGTACCGGAAAAAACCTCCGGGACTTCAAGTTCAAAAAGTTTTTTCACAATTTCCGGATGGGTCCGGCTCAAAGTTATTCCGGGACCTTTCGGATCGGATTCCACTCTCAAAATATATATTTTTATCCTTTGTCCGATATGGTAGTGCTCGCCAGGGATTTGCTCGGACGGAAAAAGCACGCCGACCGACTTCCCGATATCCGCATAAACATTGCGCCCTTCAATCCTTTGAATCGTTCCGTTTACAACTTCTCCTTCTTTTTCCTTGTATTCCTTGAACATCGCGTCGCGTTCCGCTTCACGGATTTTCTGAATAATTACCTGCTTGGCGGTCTGTGCCGCAATTCTGCCGTAATCTTTCTTGGACTCCAGCTCTATTTCCAAAATATCTCCCACTTTGGATCCTTTCTTTATTTTTTGAGCGTCTTCAAGAATAACATCTCTTTCTGAATTAAACCTTATTTTTCTATCCTCTTCGTTTTCTTCGGATTCTTTCGTTTCAATTTTGTCTTCCTTTTCCTTGGCTTTTTTTTCGGTCCCTGCTTCAACTTCCGCCAATTCTTCTTCGCTTTCTTCCACAAATTCTCGCGTGTTTTCATCCACCACTTCCAATAACTTATAGAACTTGGCGTCTCCGGAAACCTCGTCAAAGTCCGCTCGGATATGCTGGCCTTTCTTCCCATAATCTTTCTTATACGCCGCCGCCAGCGCCGCTTCAATGGTTTCAATAACCTTATCCTTGGAAATTCCCTTTTCTTCCGCTATTTGGGCAATAGCGCTTCCAAACTCTCCCAAGCGTCCAGTCGGATTATCTGTTTTTTTAGCTTTTTTTCTAGGCATAAACTTTAGTAATTTCAAAAATCGAAATTCGAAATTCGAAACTTTTTAAAAATAAAGGTTCGCTTATCGCGAACCATCTTTCCCAAAAATCATCACTTCCTAAATATTAGCAAAACCGGAATTTTTTGTCAACGATTAGAACATCGTGTTGTTAGCTTTAAGCATCGCATCAATAGCAGTAATAATTATCAGCCCGGAAAGCGCTACCAAAATTCCATAAATTGAATATTTCATGTGCTTTTTGGCTTTTTCCGCCATATCCTTGTCTCCCACTGACATCAAATACTGTATTCCGGAAACAACAAAGCTGATAAGCGCCAATATGCCAAAGATTCCCAAAAGCCAATTAAGCAAATTTTTAACCACTCCCGGTATTCCTTCGTCAGGATCGGGAAGTCCGACGATGGGAAGGCAAATTCCGCTTGCATCTCTCTCGTATCCAGCCGGGCATTCTTCTGCACTTTCTTCTGCACTTCCCGCCAGCGGTCCAACAAGAACTTTTGCTTTGCATTCGCCCTCTACGCAAACCCCGTCATCAATGCCCAGTGCAGTGCACGGAACTCCGGGCAAAATAACAGTAGAGCAATCATTGGTTTGCGCCTGAACATTCCCCCCGCAAAGAAAAGCAAAGAGGGCGAAAAGAAAAATTAAAAGCTTTCGTTTTGAATATTTGTTTTTTTTCATCGTTGGAAAGAATAAAAAAGCTTAAAACCACATATCGCCCCAGAGAACGGCGTCGATCGCGGTGATGATAACCAGCCCTGCTAGTCCGATTATCACGCCGTAAATGGAATATGTCATATAGGTTTTTGCTCTTTTTGATGCGTCCTGATCGCCTGCCGACATCAAATACATTATTCCGGATACGACAAAAGCAATAATTGACAAAAATGCGAAGATTCCCAAAATCCACTGCATTAGATTATAAATTATCTCGTAAATGCTGGTATCCGGAAGAAGTGAATCATCAGCACTGTCAACATTCCACTGCGCCATTGAGAAATTGATTCCAAAAAACAGGAACAGCGCGACGGAGGCTAATGCCCAATAAACAGCTTTGCTTTTTTTTTTCATTTTTTTAAGTTAAGAAGTTAGCGCATTTTCCCTGCCATTATTTTACCACAAATATTTTAAAAAACAAAACAGCCTCATGGCTGTTTTGTCAAAAAATCAATATTATTTCAATAGGCTTTCTAGAACTGCTCGTTTCCTGCTATAATGTTTGAAATTGCCGTCATTACCACCAGTCCGATTAAAGCGACGACTATTCCGATAATGGAGTTCAGCATAGCCTTCTTGGCTCTTTTGATTGTATCCTCATCCCCGGCCGCCACCAAATACATGATTCCGGCAATCACAAATCCGATAATTCCAATTATTCCGACTAGAAACAAAAGTCCCCTCATTATTGCATATGCAATATCCATTACAGGAGTGTCTGCTGTGCCGGTTTCTCCGGGAGACGGGGGTTCGAACTGCGCCAAAGCGGCAAAAGGAAGAGTTAATCCGGCTCCAGCTGCGGCGTAAGCCATCTTCTTAATTTTGTTTTTCATTTTACACCTCCTTTTCTATTTTAATTTTTATATTATCTACAAAATACGAATTTTACGAATCTGCGAACTGGAATTAAATATTCGTAATTTCGTATAAGTTCGTAATTCGTAGGTCATTCTAGTAATTTTCCGATTGTTTTGATAATAATCATTCCTCCCAAGCCAGCAATGGTTCCCAACACTCCATAGTAAATCCCTTTTTTCGCTTTGCTTGCCAGCTTTTCATTTCCGGCAGAAAAAAAATAAATCATTCCCGAAACCGCTAGCGCTATTATACCAAGAATTCCAAAAATTGACAAAAGCAAATTAAAAAAATTCAAAATAATTTCCGGAATACCCGGAGCATCGGTAATAACGCCGGCATGAGCAATTTGCATAAGTATTATGAATCAGGAATTATGAATTATAGTTTTTGATTTTTTTATTAATCCGTTTATAAGTTTGCTGGCTATGATAGTTTGATTTGCCAATTTTTTAAAGTTATCATTTGAAAGATATCCTATATCTCTTGAAATAATTAATTGATTTTGCACTTCAGTAAGAGAACCCAGAGCTATGGAATAAAAATTCAATTTTTCTTTAAAAGAGTTTCTGCTAAATCCTTCGGCTATATTAGATGTAAAAGAAACAACGGCTCTTCGAATTTGATTTGTTATGCCGAATTGTTCTTCTTTGGGAAATTTTTTTGTTACCCCATAAATATCCAGAACTAATTTATGCCCTTCTTTCCATGCGTTCAAGTCAGTAAAAGATCTGATTTTTTCTCCGCAATTATCCATAATTCATAATTCCTGATTCATAATTCAATTTCTAAGATCTACGACATTCCCGCTAATCCTCGGGTCTTTATTTTGATTTTGAGTAGTTCCATTGGCAATTTCATCGTATTCATCCTGCCCATTATATTCATAGGAAATTCCGAGGTTCCGAGTGGCAAATCTTTTGGGGGGAGCGGGCTTTTCCAATTCTTCCGAAAAAACCTGCGGAGAAGAAAATTCCACATTTCCGGCATTCTTTGGCATTTCCGGGACTTTTGGCGTCTCAACCGGAGACTGGCTTTTCTTTTGGAAATAATCTTCCATAATGGAGAGCTTGGAAGCGCTGTTTTCTTGGGTTGCGGCAAATTCCCCGTCATTATAATTTTCCGTCCCTATGTTATTCTGGCCATTTTTCGGAAAAGCTTTTTCGCTTTCCCATCTAGCATCGGCAGGGATGTTTAATTTCTCATGATCCGGACTTATTGAATGGCCATTGCCTATTGTTTGGTTGGGCCTCGGAGGCGGAGCATAAGTTCGTTGTCTTTGTTCTGCCGGTTCTTCATTTTGAGCTTCCGGCTCGGAAGCGGGATTGTAAACCTCAAAAATTATTTCCTGTTTTTCCGAATCCACTTTCAAATTGCTTTCTTCGTCAAGAGATTTGAGAAGTTGGGCAACTTTTTGTCTTTCCCCTTGAGTCAATCTTTTTCCGTTTTCACTGTGATAGAGATAGTCCGCTCGCTCCATGGACCCGTGCCTTTCCGGACCGAGATTGTCATAATAATCTGCGATCCAATTTTTGACAGAAGGCCGCAAAGTAGCTGCAAAATGCCGGCTCTTGAGCGGATTCAGGGTAATAGCCTGATCGCCCAGTTTTGGAAACTGCTTAAGAGCTTGGGAAAGAGGAATTTCCACCAAATCAGTACTAATCCCCAAAGAATCTTTATTTATAATTTTTTCAATAATCTGCTTTGAAATTTCTTGCGCAATACCAATATCTACTCCCATTTCTTTGGATAAAACTGTAGGGAAATATTCTAATTTTACTTCTCCAAAATAGTAGCTTCTGACTGCTCTTGCGATTTCGGCAAGCTGCATTAATTCCAGGTTATAAGCTTTTCCAATATCTTGTATGATCTTTGATGTTCCTTGTGAAACAAGCTTTGTTTTTACTTCTTCTGGTAATTTTAAAAATTTCTCTTGTCTTTCAATTATTTGTTCTTTGGTTTCTTCGGCTGGATTTTTGGTAACAGAAACTGCTTGAGGAATTGTATATTTCTCTACCTTTAAATAATCGGTTAAATCAGATGATTTTTGTGTGATCATTTTTGTTTTGCTTATAACAATAGATTATCTTTTCCCATAATTTCTGCTAAAACAGCGAGATTTTTCGCACTCATTTTTTTCCTTACATCAGGTCGTGCTCCCTTATCAAGACCGCCAAACGCATTTTTAATTGCATTCTTGAGATTATCCCTGTCTTGTTCGGACATTTTTGGAAGAGAACTTTCGACATCATCCCAGTCTTGAGAAGTCCATTTATCCGCATTCATCTTTTTCATCTCGTTTTCAACTATATATTTGCTGACTTGCTTATCATCCCAATTCTCGGCTTCTTTAACATTTTTCCTTACATTGTCCATTTCTAATTTATTGTGCGACTTGTTAATGGCTACAATATCCGCTCTATTCTGCTTGACTTTACTGTCAAGAGCTTTTTTCACTTTGGGATTCCTATTTTTACTTATAACTCCATCATAATCTTCCTGTTCAATGTCTTTTGTATCAGCCAAGGCATATGCGGCAGCCGCATCTCCTCCTCTAGCCATTAATCTTAAGTCGCCAAGAGATTTGGTTTTTTTGTAGTCTTCAGCTAATTTCTTCATATGCATTTCTTCCGCTCCCTTGTACCCCTCTATTCCACCGGTTAAAAGTCCAGCTAAGCGTTCCTCTCTGGCTTCTCTTCCGGCAGATCCAGCCAAGGGAACCTTTCCGCCAAAAAGCCTTCCAGTTTTTTTGAAATCCCGCCAACCCCCTTTTACTCCACCAGTAAGTCCGGTTCCTACAAAAGGATATTTTAGTGTTCCCAGCCCCAATTTCTTTCCCCACCCAATCGCCTTATCCGCATAACCTTTCACGAATTTCGATCCTGCAATACTGCTGTTAAGCGCCGCCATAAGCCCCATCCAAAGAAGCACAACCGGAATCACAAAGTAGGCAATATTTCCCAAAAAGGTTCCTGAACCAATATCTGTAGTGGATTTTATTGAAAGCGCTTTTATCTGTTCAGCGGCAGAAAGGGCTTGCTGTTCCGCCCCCAAAGCCTCCATCATTTTGTAGGAAATAAGCAGCATAAAGACCATTATCGGACCGAACAACGCATATTTGAACAGATTCTTCCACCAATCATTAGCATATCCTTCTATTTTTCCGGGAAGTATTCCAATAAAGCCTACGGGAGAAAAAATAATTAGAATGGCAAGAGCCGTGATTCTTATTACAAACATTACCGCGATAACCAGGATGGTTATCATAAAAATAAAAGTGAAGATATTTGCAATGATAAGATAGACCGTACTCATATCTCCCACACTGGTTCCCGAAGGCACCAAGATATCGTCTATATTGGAAAAATAAGCAAACCTTACGGACAAGCTTTGGTTAGCAGTTATTTCAGGAAAAGCGCTTTCAATAAAAAAATACATCGCAATATTTGAAACATCCACCACAAACCGCGCTATCGGAAAACTAAAATTAATAAGCAGCGCCATTATTACCAAAATTGTTAGGATTTTCTTCCAATGATATTTTTCCACCTGAAAAACCGTGCAAAAAGCGGAAAAAAGAAGCACTAATATAAAAAGCAAATTAAGCGTGTCGCGCACCACGCTCCACATTTCATAAATAACCGGCCTTTCCAAAACAGCTGTCATACTTCCCGGTTTTATCGCCCAGTCAAAAAGAATTCCGGCAGCTCCCAAAAACCATGACAAGACCACAAGAAGGGAATATAGAATCCAGTTTACCACCCACTTGAGAGCATCACCCCCTTTACCAAGCAGAAATTCGCCTCCTTCTTTAGCAACTATCTCTGTAGCAAGATGTCCTGCTGGATTTAACAAAAGATTAATACTCTCTACAAAATTAAAGGCTTGAGCGCTAGCAAAAATACTTCCATTACCGCAGTCTGACAAATTAAAATTAAAT